>NZ_JBBKBS010000019.1:0-64432 GCF_037890285.1 Phocaeicola sp. HCN-40430 | reverse complement strand
CGGCTGCGACTGGATATGCCATTTACCTACCAAACCGGTATGATAACCTGCCTGCTGCAAAGTAGTAGCCAACGTAGGAATAGAAGTATCCAAGGAATCATTCAAAGTATACAAACCATTGCGGTGGCTATACAATCCGGTGAGAATACTTGCCCGACTGGGAGCTGAAATGGAATTGGTACAAAAGCAATTATCCAGAACTACTCCTTCGGAAGCCAGCCGTTTAATATTCTCATTCTTTACATAATCGGCCAATACACCACCATAGATTCCCCATGCCTGTGAGGTATGATCATCACTTAAAATAAACAGAATATTAGGACGTTGTTCCGAAGAGTCGGCCCCTTGCTGTTGCGCCAGCATACTTCCAGAAGGAACAAGAGCCAGCATGTTTAATACAGATAAAGTTTTAAGATTCATATATTAATTATTGATTTTCATAATTCATTACCTTCTTATTGTCAAAAACAACTATTACCTGTCCCTTTTGTCTCGCTTTATTTCATCCAGCTCTTTCTGCATATTTTTTACCAGTTCCGGATACATTTCAGCCACATTATTACGTTGTTTATAATCCTGGTCCAAATTATACAACTGAATGCTTTGTGTATCTTTTACATCTTCTTCCGGTAATGTCCACCCTCCTGAGCCTTTACAATCAAGCAAAACCCATTCACCTTTACGCAATGCAAAATATCCTTTATCCGAATGATAGACTACAGATATTCTACTCACGTCCTTATCCGTCTTCCCTGACAGCACTTTCCAATAGCTGAAACTGTCTTCTGCTGCACCAGCAGGCACTCTCTGCTGAATCATTTCTGCCATTGTAGCAAATAAATCTGTAGAGCACACCAAAGCATCCGATTGCTTTCCGGAATCAACAACTTGTGGGCAAGACACAATCAAGGGTACCCGATGTCCTCCTTCCCATAAGTCCGATTTCTTACCACTCCATTCACCATTGGCACAATGACCGGTTTCAGCAATATCTTCTTTCTGCCACATGGCTCCATTGTCCGAAGTAAAGATAATGAGAGTACGGTCTGCCGTACCAGTCTGCTGTACCGTTTCACAAATACGTCTTACCGTTTCGTCTACCATACAGACAAAATCTCCGTAAGTACCCGCTTTCGAACGCCCTCTAAACGCCTCATCCACCATCCATGGAGAATGAGGAGCAGTCAAGGCAAAATATAGGAAATAAGGTTTGTCTTCTTTCGAAGCTTTCCGGATATAGTTTTCTGCCTTCTCTGTAAAATAAGAAAGACATTTCTCGTGGTGAAAATCTTCTGCCACATCTCCATGCCGGTAATGCAATCCCCTCACGGTTTTATCCGAATAGTCTTCAGCATAACGGGTAACAGGAGCAGTAGCTTTCCCGTTCTCTATATATAAATAAGGAGACATATCAAGCGAAGCTGGCAAAATACAACTATAATCAAAACCACAATCAGTAGGTCCGCCGGTAATAGGTGCTTCATAGTCAATATTCGAAGTATCTTCTACATCCCACTCACTACCGGTGTACAAGGGTTTGATACGATCCTTCTTTGTCCAGTTCAATCCCAAATGCCATTTCCCGATGCAGGCAGTCTGATACCCATTCCGTTGCAAGAACGAAGCCACTGTTTCCCTTTCCGGTTCTATCAAAGGAGAAGAATATCCCGTCAAGACCCCTTTCTTCAATTTCGAACGAAAAGTATATCTCCCGGTTAACGTTCCATAACGGGTAGGTGTACTGACAGACGAGTTACTATGTGCATCAGTAAACATTATCCCCGAAGCAGCCAACGAGTCGAGTGCAGGCGTAGGAATCTTTGAGTCCGGATTGTACACCGATACATCGCCATACCCCATATCGTCTGCCAATATATACACCACATTCAAACCAGTTTCCTGTGTTTGAGCAGCTATTTCTGTACCAACTAATGATAAAAATGCTGTTGTATAAAAAATATTTATATTCATTTTACTTTTTCCGGTTTTACTCTAATCTGTACATTAAACGAACCTCCATTGACTTTCGGATTCACCTCATCAATAGCACAGGCTGCATAAAGCACTTCCGGATTGCCTTCTTCATCTAATAAAAGCTGAGGTCGTTCCAAACGCTTTACATTCACTGTCCTTCCATCAGGCAACACCAATTGTTTCTTCATAAAAAGAGAATGTTCCGGCAATGTCCAATGAATGCCATCTTCCGAGGCCATAATTGCCAGACAAGGCTCTCCTTTTGTAAATTGTCCGCCAAAATCCTTGAATATGGCATAAAAACAACGATCCTTCTCATGATACCATACATAAGGATCTTCTGCCGATAATTTACCTTTTGCCCCTTCAATATGAAATACTGGTTCATCAAGTGGTATAAATGGTCCATCCGGTTTATCACTCAAAGCCACTCCATGTATTCCTCTCCAATGCGGATCGTATATATTCCCTTTAAAGTAAAGCAAATACTTCCCATCAGTAGGCCGATAAACCACCGAAGGATTCACTACAATCAGATTATCCGGCTTAGGCTCAGTACCTTCCGGTGAAGGATTCACCACATTATCCGGTTTCACTCGTGTACGAGGACTCAGCAAAGGTTTATCCGAATGAGTAAACTTCCCTTCCAGCAAATCAGGAAAAGACTTAAATGAAATCACCCCAATCTGCTGACTTTGCTGAATACGGTCGCGACGCGGAAGCGTATCCGCTTTTGCACGAATATGCTCATTACCCGGATCCACAGAAGCTGCATAATACAAATAATATCTGTCACCAAACTTGCGCACATGTGGATTGGAAGTGGTCTGTGCATCCCATGCCGATTTATCTTCGGTAAATCCATCCTGATTCATAAAAAATCCCAATTGACGGAATCCCCCATCCGGACGGTCGGACACAGCCAGTCCCATCTTCGAGCCAAATACCCATGCATTATTGAATGGATATTTTCCGGTTTCCGGTGCAGAATAAATCATATAATACTTTCCGTCCTCTGCTTTTGTAACCGAGGCTCCCCATACAAAATGCCCCGGTAACTGAAATGCAGACAAACCTTCTACCTTATACCCATCCGCAACCGAATCAATTTTCAAATCTACCGGTTGAGCTTCAAACGTATATTCACCTAAAGTTACTTTTTTCCCCATGCAGGAACTCAGCATACACAACACAGTTCCTACGTAACAAAATTTAATCCAATGTTTACTCATAGCTTTTTTAGTTTTTCTTCGGATAATTAGGACTATACAGCAGCGTCTTCTCACGAGTTACCAACTTTCCATCCTTTACCCATTCCTCACCACGTTCACTCAAATGGTTTACCATTGCTGCACGAAGTTCCTCCAGTTGTTTACGGTATTTACGCTCCTTCGAAACATCTTTTGTTTCTTTCGGATCCTTCACCAAGTCGAACAACTGCTCTTCTCCGGTATGAATAAACCAGATGTACTTCATCTTTCCATCCGTCAAGGCACACCAATAATTATGATCGGAATAACAAGTCGCATGTTCCATATCAATCCATCTGCGCCACTCCGGCTTCTCTTCCTGTACCAAAGTTTTCAATGATTTACCATCCATATCAGCAGGAACAGTACCTCCTGCCAAATCTACAAAAGTAGGCAGGAAGTCACGCAGTTCAACCGGATTCTCAATAGTAGAACCAACCGGTCTTACAGTTTTCATCGATTTAGGGAATTTTACAATATAAGGTATAGCTGCAGAACCTTCGTAAGCATATGTTTTTCTCCAATGATGATGATCTCCCATCATATCACCATGGTCGGAAGTAAAACAAATAATAGTATTATCGTACAGCCCTTTCTCTTTCAAAGCCTGTACAATCCGTCCTACCTGCTCATCAATGAAAGTAATTGCCGCATAATAATGCTTTATCGTATTTTTGGCATAGTCATCTCCAAACTGTCCGAATGCAGCATCCGGTTTCGCTTTCGGATCCGTTACATCAGCACCGATACTCTCACTCCAATCTCCCTGAGCCGGAGCTTCCATTTCTATATCCTTATATTTATCAAGTACACGTTTAGGAGGATCGTACGGACTATGCGGACGGGCAAACGATACCTTCAGAAACAAAGGCTTCCCTCCGTCATAGTGCTCTATAGTACGTACAGCCACATCGGCAGTCCATTTGGTAGGATGCAAATTCTCCGACAGCTTATATTCCGCAGCCGCATGATCGTTCCATCCTATTCCCGTTTCATCCGGATTCTTTCCTGGAGCTACAGTCTGAAACCATTTCCGGTAATCACTCATAAAATAAGGTGATTCTACTCTTCCGCTTTCATCCAGAATCGTCGCATCAAATCCGTGAAGAACATTCTGCGGACGCCAGTGCATTTTACCGATTCCCAAAGTAAGATAACCGCAATCGCTCAGCATCTGCGGCATTTCATAACGGTAATGTTCCGCCACATTTCCATATCCCAGCATACCATGATGCCAAGGAGACATCCCCGTCAGCAGTCCTGCACGTGCCGGTGTACTACTTGGAGAAGCAGAATAAGCATTACAGAAATAAAAGCCGTCGTGTGCCAATGCATCGATGTTCGGAGTAACAATCCGCTCATTTCCACTGCATCCGATCGCATCTCCACGCTGCTGGTCGGTCATGATAAAAATAATATTCGGTTTTTCCTGTGCCTGCATCACTTGAGGCACACATAAGGGCAAAGTCAGACTTGATAGCCAATATAGTTTATTCATAGCATATATATTAAACAAAAATACATGAAGTAACAAAGATACGAAAAACGCACGTTCTACTTACCTTTCTTTTATAAAAACAATCCAACTATAACAAATACGCAATCCTTTAAAACTATTTTTATACTTCTCGCATACATTTTACGAATACATGCTTCATTATTATGTCTTCATTTATCATAAAAAAGGCATACCGGACAAAATGATCACTCATTCTGTTTTGGTATGCCTTCATCAATTAAACCAAATCTATGAAAACTAAGTAATTATAATACTGTCTTAATTATCCTTTACTCTTTTACTTCTTTCCTCTTATCAAAAATACTCTCTGCTATAGAAAATGAACTCCTATGCTTTTCCACCATTCTATTTATTTCAGCCACCACTTCCGGATGCACATTTGCTACATCATATTGTTCCTCCGGGTCGGTACTTAAATCATACAGTTTAGGGGTATCATAGAGAACCCTCTTATCTTTACCATAAGCCGATTTATCCATATAATGAAGTTTATATTTCCCCTTTCTGGCCGCATACAACAGACTTCCACGGTAAAAATAAAATTCATCACGAGGCGATTGCTCCTTACTGTTCCTTAATACACCCACAAGGCTTTTTCCATCGTATATCACTCCGGAAGGTAAATCAACTCCAGCCAGCTCACAGCATGTAGGCAACAAGTCAAGCGTACTTCCCATTTGTGTGACATGCCCCGGAGAAATCATATTTCCCCACATAATACAAGGCACCCTGAATCCACCTTCATAATGAGAATTTTTCCCATCTTTCAACGGCCCAGCCGAACCAGCCTGGTCTTTATAAGGTAACCATGGACCATTATCCGAAGTGAATATTACCAATGTATGCTTATCCAGTCCCAGTTCCTTCAGTTTATCAAGAATACACCCTACACTCCAATCTATTTCTTCTATGGTATCTCCATAATTTCCTCCATCCGATTCCCCTTGAAAAGGTTCGGAAGCATAAACAGGGAAATGAGGCATCGGATGCGCCAAATACAAGAAGAAAGGATTTGCCTGATGAGTATCTATATAACGGAGAGCCTTATCTGTCAGCCTTTTAGTCAATAAAGTCTGGTCTGGTTCCCGTTCTATCTCTTTTTCCTGTTCATATACCACCAGTTCATAAGGATAGTTTACATTTCCCAGTTTGACCTGTTCCTTCCGACTCATATCATTAGAGAAAAGCATACCATAAAAATAATCAAACCCATGATCAAGCGGTCTATATCCCGGCAAATGCCCCAAATGCCACTTACCTATGCAAGCAGTATGATAACCGGCATTTTTAAGCAGTTCAGGAATTGTGATTTCCTCAGCCGGCAAACCTTCCGGTGAATCAGGAAATAAAACTCCCCGCTCATTTCCATACATTCCGGTACGTACTCCCAATCGTCCGGTCAGAAGACCGGCACGACTCGGCGAAGAGACAGACGAAGACACATAAAAACTACTCCACTTCTGCCCCTCTACCGCCATTCTGTCCAGATGAGGAGTCTTAATCGTAGGATTTCCAAAACAAGACAAATCCCCATATCCCATATCATCGCAATTGATTACAATGATGTTCGGCTGTTTCTCTGTACTCGCCCAAGCACTTCCTATACAAGAAAGAGCAATAGAGGTAAACATTAATTTTTCTCTCATATACATTTCTCCGTTTTATCGTAATAAAAATTGTAATATTCTTAATTATTGCTGAGGAAAAAATACAATAAATGAATCATTTCCTTTTTTTACCGCAAACGAAATCATTTTTACCTCACCTTCCTCAATATATACATAAGGACGTTCCATATTATCAACTTGCATCACAGTTCCGTTTCCCAATGGAATTTCCTTTTTACAAACCAGATAATTTTTAGCCTTATGCCAGTTTATACCATCTTCCGAAGTTATCAAACCTATAAAATCTCCTCCGTGTGCATGAAAAATCGCATAAAACCTTTCCCTATTCTCATCAAACCACACACAAACATCTTCTGTAGGTATATCTGCAAATGCAGGCTTATCTTCTAAGACAAATCCTCCATCGGGATCAGAAGAAGATCCTACCGCCTGAATCAGTCTTCTCTTTGCAGCTAATTTGTCATCTCCCTTGATAATCAAATAAAACCGTCCTTCTTTTCCTTGACAAACAGACGGATTTACTGCCACATTTTTAATCGGTCCTTCCGGTTCCAGCAAAGGTTTTTCACTCCTTATCCAAGGACCATTCAGAGAACTCGATACTGCTACTCCTGCTCTCTGATGAGACCGGAGCAAGTCCCAATCCTTATGCGAATAACCGACTTTTCCTATTTCATCCAATTTATACTTATCTATTTCCACCCCTCCTGTATTTGTAGAGGTATAATACATATAATATTGATTGCCAAACTTCCTTACTTGCACATTATGAGCCGTCACTGCATCCCAAGCTCCTTCTCTTGCTTTCAATGCTGTTTCTTTATATAAATATGGTCCGGACATAGACTTTGATACTGCATGAGCAATCTCTGAATGAGTAAGCCAGCCACAAAACCCAATAGACTTAGGCCAACGGGAATAAAATAAATGATACGTACCTTCTTCGTCTTTTATAATCGAATTACACCAATGAAAATATCTCTGATCTCTCATAAAAGATGATTCACTCACAGGTTTTATTAAAACCGATAAATCCAAATCATCTGTTTTTTGAGCAAATAAAACCGTACTTTCCAACCAAACAATCAGAGCCGATATCAATAGTTTTCTCATAATTTCAATATTTATCGTTACTCATAGAATATTTTAATCCAAAATCAACTTATATATCTTATTTACGATATTCTATATCTTTCAGTTTACCAGATTATCTCCACTTCAATCTTATGCTTACCCTATGCAGATCATCTTTCAAGATAACATATATTATGTCCCTTCAAAAACCAAAGTAACCTTATGACAATTATATTAAGAAAGGCATACCTCATAGTTGATATTAAACCATCCTATTTCGGTATGCCTTTACGTTTTAAATTAACCTATCTATGAAAAAAAAGCAAAGCTTTTATTCTTCTGTATCGGGAAAACGAACACCAGACTCCCAAGTAGCTTCCATTTTCAACTGTCCGTCTCTACCATCATGACCACTATGGTCTTTAATCAAAGTGCCGCTTCCTTCGTTACATTTCCAATATACCTCCAATCCCGGAGAATCAGGAGATACCACATACATATTGTTTTCGATTTCTGCCTGACTACGGGCTACCGACCATACACGTAACTCACTTACTTTACCTTTCAAAGAATAAGTGGATTTTTCATCATTCGAAAAAACAATTTTCTTAAAATCGAAAACTTCTCCCGGAGCTGCATGCGGATAAGTAAAGTCTAATTTACCATCTACATACAGACGTAAGTTAGCACCATCGTAAGTAAATGCCAGATGATACCATTTTTTTGCAGTAAAACGAGTAATACTCTGCGGCTTACCGGCACCTACTTTTGCCTGGAACTGATTCTGATCACAAGTCACATCCCCAAATCGGGTATATACAGCAACTTTACCATCTAAACCAGTAATTTTCCACTGAGTCACAT
Source organism: Phocaeicola sp. HCN-40430 (assembly GCF_037890285.1). Lineage (NCBI taxonomy): Bacteria > Pseudomonadati > Bacteroidota > Bacteroidia > Bacteroidales > Bacteroidaceae > Phocaeicola > Phocaeicola sp. HCN-40430. The sequence goes on along the minus strand of NZ_JBBKBS010000019.1, from coordinate 56,123 downwards.
TATTACGGTTAAAAGCATCCATACAAAGGTTCCATTCCAACGTCCAGGCACTCAATCCGGTCAAAGGTTCGGGAGGAGTTACAGCAATATAATTCCCAGTTCCCAAATAAGGTACAGTAGTTACAACCACCTGATCAATCAGGATCATCAGTGAAGAAGAAGCCTGTAGCACATCTGCTCCCGAAGCACTTACAATCGATACCGGAATGGCATACTTTTTCGTTGCATCTACTCCTTCATCAAAAGGCTTGATTATCAAATCTACGGGAGCAGAAGACACTTCCCCAGCCTTTATGGTAGCTTGTGCTTCCGAGAAAGAATAATATTTTTCGGGAAGCAACTGATAGTCCACTCCATTTTTTGCATTATAAGCCTGCAAAGCAGCCGCATCAAAACCATAGTTTACAGTGACATCTCCTTCTGCCGGAGCTCCCAATCGGGAAGACAGACGAGTACTGGCCCCTTTATCGTCTATGGTTACGCGTTTTGCCTGCGCACTTTGTGCATCGGTCAGATACACACCATTTTCAATGATATCGTATTCAGATTGGCAGGCTGTAGTCAAACTACCTACAGCCAAAGCCAATATTGCTAATTTTAATTTATTTCTCATAATACATTAGATTTTAATTATTTGGATTAGCCGGATTCATAATCTGAATAGCCTGACGCAAAAATTTATATTCCGGGTTATGGGCATATTCATATTCCATATGATAAGTTCCGCAACCAGCCTTTTTACCCTGTTCTGGATTAAAGCGAGCCATCCCCTGTAAGGAATTCATAATATTTCCATCCTTATCCCGATAATTAGTAGTTCCTCCAGTCTTCCAAAGAGATTCAAAATTTTCCGTAAAAATATATTGTTCAGGCTTCCATCCATTTGCAAACGCATTATTAAATCTACTCTGCAAATCACTATCCCCACGAGAAGAATAAGCTTGAACAATACCATAATCAAATAAAGCAGACAAACCTTCATTCAAGTGATAAGGTACACCATCAATAACCAACAACTTACCAGTTCCAGAAGCTGGACCTAATCTTTCACTCAACTTACGAACAAATATTTCCATATTATCCATATGACCAGGTCCAGAAACCAATGGACCAGATCCTCCAAATCCTGGTTCATAATCCAAATCCAAGCCATCATATCCATATTTATATACAGTGTCACACATTGCTGAAGCATACGCTTTTATACCTTCAGGAGTTGCATCAAAAGGCTCTGGTATTCCGTGTGCAAAAATTGTAAACAACACTTTTGTTCCAAATTTTTCCTGTACATAACGCATATCATTTATCTTAGTTTGCGTTAGATTAAAAGCATGTTCATTACCCCAAATGGCAACAAGATCTACACTATCAGGCACACTTCTCAAAGAACCGCGCGCAGAAGTTGAAGTTCCTCCATTCCAAAATCCAAACCATCCAAAAGCAATTTGATGATCACTTTTCTTATAAGCTCTCAGCTTTTCATAATATTCTTCCGATTTAGGAGTTCCCTGCAAGTTCTGAATCACTTCATTTTCGGGAATGGTCCAATCATCGCAAGCCTGCAGAGCCAATCCCAATCCGAAACACAAACCAATTGATTTTATTATATTTTTCATACCTGTTCTGTTTATCAATTAACCGATTTATTTTCCACATCCCACCAAAGACGAGTACCTCCATGATCCGGACCACCCAACAATTCTACTGCTTTCTGAATTCCATCCGGATTCAAAGTATATTCCGACTTGGCAAAAGGCATACGACGGATCTGAATATCCGTATCAATGGTACCGGCACTGTTGTTTATTTTCACAGGGAACAACTGCGGATAGCCTGTACGGCGATACTCTGTCCATGCTTCCTGTCCATTGGGGAACATGGCAATCCATTTCTGTGTAATGATACGTTCCAGATTCTTGTCTTTTGAATCACCCTCATTCCATGCAATGGTAATATGACTTACCGCATTGATGTTGTTCGAACTGGTCAATGGGTCTACATAGTTGGCAGCAGTCTTTTCCGAATCTGTCATATAAGTATCCGGACTTCCGGCACCCCATTCGGCAAACGACAGCGTAATTCCCTGTTTATAAGCTTCCTCGGCATCCATTCCCATGTTCCATCCACGTAAAGCACCTTCCGCTTTCAGGAAAGCCACTTCTGCCGCATTCATCCAGACAATCGGTGTATTGCTTTGAATGTTCGGACAAGAATATCCCAAGCGTGAATCCTTATTCGAGTCCAAATTAATACCTGTACGCAAAGCAAAATATCCTTCCTGCTCTTTTACCTTACCCGGAGAAAACATCTTGCCCAAACGCGGGTCGTCGTATCCATCCAATACAGAGAGGAAAGAAGCTCCCATACGGATATCCTGATAACTTGCCCACATGGTCCAAAGCTGGTTAATCACTTCATTAGCACCTACACTCTTCACTCCGGCATTGTCGTCGTTCGAAGTAATCAACCCTCCTTGTGCAGTTACCGCTTTCTCCGCTTCCTGCTGTGCCACATCCGGCTTGATATAAGCCAAACGCATGGCCAGGCGAAGATGCAGGGAATTGGCAAATTTTATCCATTTGGCATAATCTCCTCCATATACCAGGTCGTATTCTGCCATAGGTTTGGAACCCGGATTATTGGCTACAAACTTGGAAAGGACTTCCACCGCCTTGTCCAATTCTTCGAAAAACTTCATATATACCGCTTCCTGGCTGTCGTAAGGAGTAGTCATTGCTCCACTACCCACTGCCAGATAAGGAATCGGTCCCCACATATCCGTAAAGCGATGCATAGAAGCAATCTTCAGAATCTGTGCCCATTGGTAAATATGAGAATTTTCATCTCCCTCTGTATTTTTCTTTATTTCCATATAGGCACCAATTGCCTGGGTATATACCTTTTCATAAGGAGAGTTTAACCAGTTATCCTGGAAAAAATAAGTCGCATTGTTCTTATTACTGTTAAAATTGGTCGGTATAGCCAAATAGCCCGAATAGATATCTCCTATCAGATTCTCAGACAACTGAAACTGATTGTTATGGGTAGAAATTACATTTCGCTGCAACTGAGGGAAGAAAGCTCCAATCTTTACATTGTCCCCATCCAGCATATCATCAGTAGCCTCGTATGGTGGTATATTGTCGAACCATCCGGTACAAGCTGTCATCGACAAAGCGCCGGCGAACAAAAGACTTTGGCTAAAAAGTTTTATCTTAGAGTTTTTCATATCTGTATTTTCAATTTATCCGTTAAAAATTCATACGTACACTAAAGCCTACGTTACGCATACTGGGCTGCATAAAGTAATCCAATCCTTGGTAATAGGTTCCGGTAAAGGCAATGGCTTCCGGATCGAACGGTGCCTTGTTGTAAATCATCCACAAGTTACGTCCTACGAAAGAAACGGTCATATCTACCTTTTCATTGAACCATTTCTTAGGCAAATTATAACCTATGGTCAACTCCTGCAAACGTACATTAGTTGCACTGTATACATAGTTAGACAACATACCGGTATCGCCGTTACCAATGTATTCATAAAAATACTGGGCATCCATTTTTCCGAAGTTCACCGGTACACCTCCATTGTCGCGGGCAATGGCAGAAGCTTCCGATACCCCAAAACGGTCCAAAATAGCCTGAGTAGCCGACATCACTTCACCACCGATACGGGCTGAAATCAGGAATCCCAAGCTGACTCCCTTCCAGGAGAAACTGTTGCGGAAGCCAAGATTGAAATCAGGATTGGCATTACCTACTTTCTGAAGTTCTTCTACTGTCTGCAACTGATTGCTGTCCGGATCTACATAGATGAATCCGTTGCCGTCTTCACGCAGACGGTTGGTTACATAAAGATCACCCATCGAGCCGCCTTCTTCCAGAATCATACGGTAAGTACCAAATTTAGCCACTTCCAGACTTGGAATGCTGATCAATTCTCCGGTAGTAGGATCGGGATAATTGCGAACCAGCTCGTTGATACGGTTGCGGTTCATACTGAATGTCAGTTGTGAACTCCAGTTTACGCCACCAAAGTTGTCTTCGTACGACAACATTGATTCAATACCCCAGTTCTCGATATCTCCTGCCTGAATAAAGAAAGTAGAATATCCGGAAGATGGAGAAGCCTTCGCTTCAAAAGTCTGGTTGTAGGTATTCGATTTGTAATAAGTAAAATCGAAGCCCAGTTTTCCATTGAAGAACTTCATATTGGTACCTATTTCGAACGACTTGGTACGTTCTGCTTCCAACTCAGGAATCGGCATGTGTGTATTAGTCTGGAACTCTCCGTTTGAGTTGTAACCATAAGTAGGAATTGTCAGATAACGGGAAGGAGCATTACCTACCGAACTGTAAGAACCTCTCACTTTCCAGAAAGTCAGCCATTCCGGCAGTTTTACCATTTCAGTAATCACTCCCGAAAGACCTATAGAAGGATAGAAGAACGAAGTATTCGGAGTATTCTGCAAAGCCGAAGCCCAGTCGTTACGAGCTGTAGCACTCAGGTATACCATACTTCTCCATCCCAATTCAGCACTGGCAAATACAGACTGGGTCTGTTCTTTCCAACCATCCTGTTTAATACGGGAATTATTGGCATTTAAATCCACATTGTGCAAGGTAAAAAAGTTAGGAATCATACTAAGTTGTCCTTCTGCCCCGTTTCTTTCATAACGGATGTCCTGAATGCTGGCACCGATATTGGCTGTCAAATCAAACTCATTGAAACGTTTGTTGATATTCATCAATACATCCGCATAAGTCTGTCTGTCAATATCCGTATAATCTCCATAATATCCTTTACTTTGGGATAATTTCGCATCTGTACCTGCATACAGTTTTTTGGTATGTCGGGTGATGGCATTGTCAATACGCACACGGCCACTGATATCCAGCCAGTCGAATACTTTATATTTCAATCCGGCATTGGCCATGTAGCGGTCACGATCGTTGTTGAACATATTCCGTTCAGTAATCCAGTATGGATTCTGCATGGTCATACCCATTTCTCCATACGGCCAGTACTGTGTCATCAACTGACGACCTTCGTCATAGCGCTCGAACATACGGTAAGGAGTAAAATCCTCGCCGCGTGGGAAGAGGTAAACCGGTACCAACGGATTGAAATACTGACCTTGCGACATCATATTCTGGTCTTTCTGCAGCACATAGCTGAAACCCAAATCCATGGTCATACGGTCGTCGAAGAAATTGGTAGAGTTGCGTACCGTAAAGTTATGACGCTGGTATTTGTTGTTCGGAATAATACCTTCTGAAGCGGTGGTAGAAGCCGAAGCAAAAGTCTGGTTCTTTTCCGTACCCAACGAGATAGACAGCGAAGTAGTGGTATTGTAACCGGTACGGAAGAAATCAGATGGATCATAATCGGACGGAGTATCCAACTTTTCTCCCCAGCTGGTAAATTCTCCCGGCTTGTTTCCATACGTATTTTGGAAACGGGGCAATACAAACGGTTTGGAGAAATCGGTATTGTGTGCCAAGGTAATTTTCGGTTTACCTGCTGCTCCTTTTTTCGTAGTAATCAAGATGGCACCATTGGCTGCATTGCTACCGTAAAGAGCGGCAGCCGAAGGACCGGTCAGTACCGACATGCTCTCGATATCTTCCGGGTTGATATCCGCAATACCTTCTCCTTTCGGTGCAGTTGTAAAAAATCCCTGACCAGCCTCTGCATCACCACCATTGGTATTGTTCAAAGGCACACCATCGATGACATACAGTACGTTGTTGCTCTTACTGATGGATTTGGCACCACGCATTACCACCTTGGTAGAACCACCGATACCACCGCTACTGTTAATTTGCAAACCGGCTACCTTACCTGTCAGTGAGTTGACAAAGTTCGCATCCTTTACAGCAGTTACTTCATCCGATTTCAACTCAGTCAGGTTATATCCCAAGGCTTTCGATTTACGTTTGATACCCAAGGCAGTGACTACGACTTCTTCCAACACTTCGGTATCGGCTTTCATAGTCAGATTATACACATTGCTTGCCTGTACTTTTACATCCTGAGTAGCATAACCTACATACGACACTTCCAATACATCGCCTTCTGCCACTTCCAAAGAGAAATTACCGTCGAAATCGGTAATAGTACCTACTCCCGGCTTTCCTTTAATCATGACATTGACACCAATCATCGGCATCTGACTTTCGTCGATAATCTGTCCGCTTACCTGCTTGATTTTCCCCTTCTGCTGTTTTTCTACAGGTTGCAAGATGACATAGTTCCCCTCCAGACGATAAGAGAATCCGGTGCCTTTCAGAATCTGGCTCAAGGCTGTATCCAATGTGGCATCAGACAAATTGAGCGAAATTACCTTATTGGCTCCCAACTGAGATTCATTGTAAGCAATAGAAGTTTTAGACTGTTTTTCTACTTCTTTTAAGGCTTCCTTTAATGTGAGTTTTTCTTTTTTAATAGATATTTTATGAGCATCCTGTGCCCAAAGAACTGTTTGAGAAAGCATCAAACAGCTAAATAATGTTACTGCTTTTGCTCTAATTCGATATTTATTCATATCTTGCTAAAGTTTTTAGTGTTTAACTTCATAATATTACTATTCATACCAACGCATTAAGGTAAAATGCTAAAGACTTTCCATTTCATATCCGGAAACAAGGCGGCCTCCTTTTTCCGGATACTTTTTTTCATACGCACATCTTTATATCATTCATATTTTAGTTTTTTAAGTTTTTGAGTTTTTAAGTTTTTTAGTTTGATTGTCTGATAAAAAAACTCAAGAACTAAAGAACTCAAAAACTTAAAGCAACTCACTCTATATAGCAATCTTGTCCTTCTATCCGATAACTGAAATCTCCTACTACAGACTGTATAATTTTCATGATCTCATTGAAGGATGCGTTTCCGGAGAAACGGAAGTTATATTTATCCTCATTGAAACGGTTCGGTGCAGAATGGAATTGAACATTGAACTTACGTTGCAACATTATCGACATCTCCCTTACCGTCACACTACGGAAGACCAGTTCTCCACGCTGCCAGGCTGTAGCATCTACTACATCTACTTTTGCCAACGAGCTCTCTCCTGTGGTTCTATTATAAGAAACCTGTTCTCCCGGTGATAAAATATAATCTTTTCCTTCGTTTCCGCAAGCTACCTTTACCTTTCCTTCAAGCAAAGTAGCTTCCATATTGCGGTCGTCGGCATAAGCTCTTACATTAAATTCTGTTCCTAATGCCGTAACCGACATTGTACTGGAACGTACAATGAACGGTTGTTCGGCATTCTTCTTTACCTTAAAATTAGCTTCACCTATTAAGAACACGGTACGTGTGCTTCCTACAAACTTCTCAGGATAAAGCAACAAACTGCCTGCATTGATATGTACCATGGTTTCATCCGGCAATTTGATAAGTTGCATTTCTCCCGGAGCTACATACTTCTCTATCGTTGCTACATCGGCATACTGTTTTTTAGTCCATACATGAGCCGTATATACAGAAACCATCAACACCGCTACAGCTGCTGCATAGCGTAATGGTCTCAGCCAGTAATTCTTTTTCTGCATCGATACCCGAACACCGGCTTTTCCATATACCCGTTGCAATTTATCCTCTAAATTCAATTCTGTACTGCCTTTTACGTTTGTCCAATACTCATATAAGGCAGAATCCTTTTCTTCGGCATGCTGTTCGTTGGTCAGCCATCCGTAGAACTTACTTTTCATTTCTTCATCTTGAGAAGAAGAAGTAAAAAGGTTTATAATATCTTTAAAATAATTTCTCATTCTTTATCGCGATTATATTCTAAAAACAATCCATATAAACAGACTACGCAACCAACTTTGAAAAAAATTTCTACAATGGTATTATTCTTTCCTAAGATGAGTAGTAACAAAGTCTCAGTTGTTTTATTTATAAAATCCAATTTACCATGAAAAAGACAGCATATTTAAGTTTTTTATTGCCGGCTCTTTCAAGTTCCAATATTTATGCACAGACAGAGCACTGTCCTAATATCGTATTGATTATGGCAGATGATTTCGGATATGAATGTATCGGAGCCAATGGAGGAGAGTATCAGACACCCAACATCAACAGACTTGCAGAAGAAGGAATCAGGTTTGAGAACTGCCACTCCAACCCGCTTAGCACGCCAAGCAGAGTACAACTGATGACAGGGAAATACAATGTGCGCAATTATATCTCCTTTGGAGAATTAGACCGCAAAGAAACTACATTTGCCAACTTATTGAAAAAGGCAGGATATACAACCTGTATCGCAGGAAAATGGCAGTTGGGAAAAGAAAAAGATTCTCCACATCATTTTGGTTTTGATCAAGCTTGCTTGTGGCAACATACCCAAAAGGCTGTAGACGCACAAGGAAATGACACACGCTATACATATCCGGTAATGGATATCAATGGAGAAAGTTTCGAGTTTTCAGAAAAAGATTTCGGACCCGATATCGCGTGTAACTATATCATCGATTTTATCCGGCAAAATAAAGAAAAACCTTTTTTTGTTTATTATCCGATGATGCTGACACACTGTCCCTTTGTGCCCACTCCAGACTCCGAAAACGAATCTCGACAACGTTCTGCTACATACAAAGGAAATGCCGTCCATTTTCCGGACATGGTAAAATATACAGATAAACTGGTAGGACGCATTGTAGACGAAATAAACCGACTAAGCCTGAGAGAAAACACGCTTATTATATTTACCGGAGACAATGGTACAGACAAACCCATTGTAACAATGCTGAACGGAAAACCTTACCCCGGTGGAAAAGGAAAGACATTGGACTCCGGAACCCATGTCCCATTAATTGTATCTGCACCGGAAGGATTAAAAAATACAGTCAATACCCAGTTGATTGATTTTACAGATTTCCTGCCAACTCTTTGTGAAGCTGCTCACATCCCTCTTCCCACAGACAAAGAACTGGATGGAAAAAGCTTTTATCCTCAACTAAAAGGAGACACAACCCATGCCAGAGAATGGATTTACTGCTGGTATGCCCCCAGAAAAGTATACGACACTCAAGCTGCCGTATTTGCAAGAAACAAGCAATACAAACTTTATCGCACAGGAGAGTTTTATGATATACAGACAGACTTCGACGAAAAACATCCTATCCCTCAGTCACAAATGTCGGAAGAGCAAAAGAAAGTGGCCAAGGCACTGAAAGCTGTGATTGACAATTATGAACCACTCGCAAAACTTAAAAAATAAATTATACTTTAATTATGGAAAAGACTTTGAAGCTATGTAGCCTGCTGCCTCTATTTGCTGCTTCCTGGGGCTACGCACAGACAAACAATTCTCCCAATATTGTTTTAATTATGGCAGACGACCTGGGATGGGGAGATGTAGGATTCAATGGAAATACTAATATCCAAACTCCGTGTATGGACAGACTTGCATCCGAAGGAGTTGTTTTCGAACATTTTTATGCCGGTGCTCCTTTGTCTTCACCCACACGTGCCAGTGTACTGACCGGAAGAAATGCATACCGTATGGGAGTATTTGCCCCTAATGTAGGTATTCTCCGACCGGAAGAAACGACATTGCCGGAAATATTGAAAGAAAAAGGATATGCGACCGGACACTTTGGGAAATGGCATCTGGGAACACTGACCTGTAAGGAAATAGATGCGAATCGGGGAAGACCGGAAAACAAGCACTTGCTCAATCCGCCTGCAGAGCATGGATATGACGATGCCTTTGTAACAGAATCGAAAGTGCCGACCTTCGACCCTATGAGAGCTCCCCTGTCAAGCGACGGACGTTTTTGGGATTATCTGCCCGAATACGAAGAAACCAAAGCATACGGTACTTATTATTGGGATATTGAAGGGAATAAAGTAACAGAAGGACTCCGGGGAGACGACAGCCGGATTATTATAGACCGTACATTACCGTTTATCGACAAAGCCATCGGAGCACAGAAACCTTTTCTGGCTACCATCTGGTTTCATACTCCTCACCTGCCTTGTGTAGCCGGTCCGGAATATGCTGCACGCTACCAGAATCTGCCTTTAAAGGAAAGAAACTATTACGGTTGTATCACAGCCATGGACGACCAGATAGAACGGCTGGTACAATATCTGAAAATAAAAGGAGTATACGACAATACCATTATCTTCTTTTGTAGCGACAATGGTCCGGAACTGAATACTCCCGGTACAGCAGGGAACTTTAAGGGTAAGAAACGTTCGCTTTATGAAGGAGGCATACGGGTGCCGGCTTTCATGATAGACGGAAGAACACAAAAAACCGGAAAGATAACGCAACCTTGCAGTACATCCGATTATCTTCCAAGTATACTGGAACTGGCTAATATCTCCACCTCGGTACCTTACCAGCTGGATGGAGAATCGTTTGTACCATTCTTGAATAATTCTGATATTCAACGCCAAAAACCATTGGTATTCTGTTCCGGTACACAAGGGGCTGTAGTAGACGGCGGATATAAACTTTATTACAACCAGGGTACCACCGAACTGTATGACCTGAAATCAGATCCTTTCGAAAGAACAGATGTCAGTCGCACTTATCCGGAAATCAGGAAAAAACTTTCCGATTGCCTCTGGAAACAGATGAAATCCTTCCGACAATCGTTCGAAGGAAATGAATATGGAACCCAGTCTGTAGAAAGAATGAATCAGCAATGGGAAGATATCAGTAAAAAGAAATAGAACAGGCCTACGGATATTCAGTATAAAAGAAAGAAAAAACAACAGAAACATAAGGTGTCTCCTTGCAGTGAGACACCCGTCTCTTTACAATGGTACGACCGTCCCACTCCAATGAGACGATCGTACCATTATAGTGGGACGATGAACAAATCACATCATTTCTTTGTAGAATGAAATATAAATCATTTATTTCCAACACTTCGAATTATCGTAAATAGCTTTTGCAAAACGTTCTCCAAGAGTAAGAAGTCCAAATGTTCCTAAATGCACATCGTCCTGCGGTACGGGAGTCTGATAATCGGTGCGTTTCATCTGCAAGTCATCTCCTTCTACAAGGATTGCATTTTTTACAGAAAGAGGAGAGCAGGCTCCTTCAGAAACCTCTATCTGTGCCTGTCTTACCAATTCTCTTCCCGGAAAGCGAATGGCCGGCATAGGAATAACTTCTCCATATATAAATAACATATCGGGAGCTTCCAATTCTTTACGTATCTGTAAAATGAAGTTCCGAAGATTATTTCCATACATTCTGGAATTATCTAATCCTGCAAGTTCTCTTGCATCTGCCTCACCTTGTTGCCATACCATGGCTCTGATAACAGGACGATAACCTTGTGCTTTCAAATCATTCAAAGCTTCCTGCACGGTATTTATAAACTTTTCGTATTCCGGACCTCTTTTTTCTCCACTTCTATTTCCCGGATTCCATTGACTGTACAGGTTAGAACCGGATAATGCATGTTTAATCAATGCTATTTCTCTATTGGGAAAATATTTTTTCAATGCAGTACCCATACTGAGTTCTACTCCAAACTTTTCTTTTGTTTCAGAAGCCGAACATAAAGCCCTCCATTGTCCGCCTCCTTCTCCTTGATTCAGAAATTTTGAATAATAGAAATGTACCCTTTCGTCTGTATGAAAGGAAGAAGGAATATTTTTTACTATACCTTGTCCTGTGGCATTAGATTGTCCTCCTATCAGAAATACGTCTACGATGTTTTGGGCAAACATCACCCATGGCAAAGCTACAACTGCCAATAGTGTCAAAAATCTTTTTTTCATAGTTTCTATATATGATATAAAATAATTTATACTTTATATAAAAACAATTCATACAGAGATATTACTCAATTTTCAAACCGTTAAAAAACAAATGATAGCAAAAAGAATTTTTATAAACGATTCTTTTTGCTATCATTTGTTTTTAAATTCAGACTTTTACTTTATCATAACGAACAAAGTAACATAAACATTGATATTACTTTTTTCAATTCCTTCAAGGCCAGATACACATGGCGCTCCACGGTACGGACAGACAAATCGAGTTCTTCTGCTATTTCTGCATGCGTTTTTTTCTGGAAACGGCTCATCACAAATATCTTTCTACGCTGTTCGGGCATGTTTTTAATAGTCAGCTCGACCAGAAGTTTCAGTTCTTTTGCATAAAGACTATTATGTATTTCGCTCTCTTCATAATAATCGGACAAGTTGATCTCTTTCTCTGCCTGAAATTTCTGTTCAATGGCCTTATGCTTTAAAAAATTGAATATATGATTGCGGGTTAAAGTATAAATAAAACTGTTCCGGGTTTCCGGATTTTCCCAAGCCTGAAAATCATTCAAAAGTTTCACAAAAATATCCTCGGCGATGTCCTCTGCATCGTCTTCCGACTGTAAAATCTTTGCAGCAAAAGCTTTTACTTTAGGATACATTGTGCGAAAAAGTGCTTCAAACTTTTCTTTTTCTTCTTTTGACAGTTCGTTCATTGTGCTTAAGGTTCAACACTGTATTCAATTATAAAATGAATGGGAACAAATTTACAGAAAACATTACAAAAAACAAAAAAACATTGCCACTTGCTCTTCCTTTATTAAGAGTAAGCGGCAATGTCTACCTTATTGTATTTTATAGGGAGTTATCTTACGGTTACTTCATCGATAAAGAACCAGGAAGGATTGCCTACTCCATAATGCCAGGTAGGACAGACTTTGGTACCTGTTACTTCGACTTTCAGATAACGTGCTTTCAAAGGTGTCTGAGATTCGGCTTTCACACCTCTGTACATTACCATTCCGGCACGCTCTTCGGGCATTTCAATGGTTTCCCAAGGATGATAGGTCTTTCCGTCTTCCGAATAGCTGTAAACCACCTTCAGAGGGAATAGAATCCATTGACCGATCTGATGCAGGAAGTCGGTTTCGATGCTTCTTACCTCCTTGGTTTCACCCAAATCTACCACAAAAGCAGCATCCTTGCCTTCCCAGCCTACCCAGCTTTCCATAAAGGAAGCACCACCAAACAGACCGTCGGTCAAGGCTGTTTTACCAAGTTCTACATACTTGCTTTCCGGATTTACCAGATAAGTGACAGTGGCACCCAAAGCCAAATTCTTTTCTGTACTTGGCATATAGCGTTCACGGTAAAGTTTGCAGTAATCCAATGCACGGTTATTACGTTCATTAATAGCCGGATTATTAAAATGCTTAGCTTGTTCCTCAAAATAATTCAGTTTCTGAGCCACTTCATCAAAATCTTTTTCCTGCTGTGCACGAAGAAGTTCCAGTTCTGAATAAAGCAAGGAAAGACGGGTGCGGCGAACACGGTCCAAAGCTACAGGATCATCGGCTACCGCTGCTTCGGCCTTATCGAAAATAGCCCGATAACGTTTCATCAGAACAGGATTCAGCATACCTTCTTTATGAGATACCGGAGAGTCGTAAATCCACAGACGATGACCACTTCCCCACAAAGCACCCTGAACCAGCTGGATATACTGATACAGATAATCGGAAGCAGCTCCATAATAAGACTTCAGGAAATGCTTAATCACACGGTCTACATCTACATCCGGATTCCACATCAGTTTGGAAGCAATGTAGGAACGAAGTTCTGCAAAATCACCTCCATAACTGCTGGCTACTTGTGAGAAATGCATTTTTACATGATGGTCGCGGAATGTACGGATGTTATCCTGCATAATATAGAGATTAGGGAAAGGAGACAAATAACAGTCGAAGTTGATTCCGTAATCCCAAAGGAAAATATTGTCTGTAATATCCGACCATCCCTTCAAAGCCTTCATGAAATACTGACCGCTGGCATTTTCTGTCAGAGAGACTTCACGGTCGCAGTCGATGTCGCAAAGCATCACAACCACATTTGGCTCAGGCTTGACATTCTTGGGAGGATTCATCGTATAAAGATAAGCCAATGTAGAAATTTCCTTATCTGGGAAACGTTTGGCAAGCTTATTCATAAAATAAATCAAACTGCCCGAAGGAGAACCGGCTGCATCGTCAAGCTTCTTGCATTCCGGACAGGTACAGTTGGTATTGTTACCGTCGTTCTGGCTCACACTGATGATTTTCTGATCAGGATTGGCCTTGAAGATAGAATCGATGCGCTGGGATACGATTTCGAATACCTCCGGATTGGTAAGACACCATTGTGCTCCCGGATGACGCTTCCCATCGAAATAGGCATAATATTCAGGATGTTTCTTGCCGTATTCTTCTACAGGGAGAAGACGGTGGAAGGTATGTACCCAATAATTGGCTGCAAAGACTTCATCAGGCTGCTCCAGACGATACCACCATTTGTATAAAGAATCGGTAGCCAATGCATAATTCTGTGTCTGACGGTAACGGAAAGCAGGATTGTCGGTCTTCTCGATGGAAGGAAGGGAAATAGTTGTACGCTTTTCCAGATTGTATTCCCCATTGCCCCAGTAATCTACACCCAGATAATCTTCCAAAAGAGATACTACACCATAGACAGGGCCGTTGTCTTTTCCTGTAATCACCAGTTTACCACCGGTAGTAGAAAGCTGATAGCCGTCTTCCTGCAAAGAAGAAGAAGTGGAACTGCCTATCAGAATATCGCCTTGTCCGGCTTTGCCCTTCTCTTTGATATCCAGTTTGCAACCGCTGATTTTCTGAACGAAATCCTGCAAGATAGTGGCTGCCGTACGGTTCACTTCAGTACGTTCGGCCAATACAATTTTTGATTTACTTTTCCCCTCCTTTACCAAATCTACCTGAGCGGAAGCAGAGGCTCCCATAGAAATGGCCCCCGAAAGCAATAAAAGTTTAAAGATGTCTGTTTTCATAAGTATTTAGTTATTAAGTTTTTAAGTTTGTGAGTTTATAAGTTTGTAGATTTACTGCATCAGCAAACTGAAAAACACGTTTTAGCTCTTAAGTTTTTTAGTTTATAAGTTTATGAGGTACTACATTAGCAAACTCACAAACTAAAAAACTCACAAACTTATTTCATCAATATATCCTCGGCCGGTAAAATTACAGAGATTTATTATATGGCAAATGATTTTTATAAAGATTTTATATCGAATTTGCATTAAATAAGAAAGAATCAAAACAAATTTACAGAAAGGCCATATAAAATAAAAGACATTGTTACTTACTCTTTTTTAGTTCAAGCAAATAACAATGTCTTTTGTATTTATAGAGAAAATTATCTTACGGTTACTTCATCGATAAAGAACCAGGAAGGATTGCCTACTCCATAATGCCAGGTAGGACAGACTTTGGTACCTGTTACTTCAACTTTCAGATAACGTGCTTTCAAAGGTGTCTGAGATTCGGCTTTCACACCTCTGTACATTACCATACCGGCACGTTCCTCGGGCATTTCAATGGTTTCCCAAGGATGATAGGTCTTTCCGTCTTCCGAATAGCTGTAGACCACCTTCAGAGGGAATAGAATCCATTGACCGATCTGATGCAGGAAGTCGGTTTCGATGCTTCTTACTTCCTTGGTTTCGCCCAAATCTACCACAAAAGCTGCATCCTTGCCTTCCCAGCCTACCCAGCTTTCCATAAAGGAAGCACCGCCAAACAGACCGTCTGTCAAGGCTGTTTTACCAAGTTCTACATACTTGCTTTCCGGATTTACCAGATAAGTGACAGTAGCACCCAAAGCCAAATTCTTTTCTGTACTTGGCATATAGCGTTCACGGTAAAGTTTGCAGTAATCCAATGCACGGTTATTACGTTCATTGATAACCGGGTCGTTAAAGTATTTGGCTTCCGATTCAAAATAATTCAGCTTCTGAGTCACTTCATCAAAATCTTTTTCCTGCTGTGCACGAAGAAGTTCCAGTTCTGAATAAAGCAAGGGAAGACGGGTACGGCGAACACGGTCCAAAGCTACAGGATCATCGGCTACCGCTGCTTCAGCCTTATCGAAAATAGCCCGATAACGTTTCATCAGAACAGGATTCAGCATACCTTCTTTATGAGATACCGGAGAGTCGTAAATCCACAAACGATGACCACTTCCCCACAAAGCACCCTGAACCAGCTGGATATACTGATACAGATAATCGGAAGCCGCTCCATAATAAGATTTCAGGAAATGTCTGATAAGCTGGTCTACCTCTCTATCCGGATTCCACATCAGTTTGGAAGCAATGTA
Organism: Phocaeicola sp. HCN-40430; assembly: GCF_037890285.1. Taxonomy (NCBI): domain Bacteria; kingdom Pseudomonadati; phylum Bacteroidota; class Bacteroidia; order Bacteroidales; family Bacteroidaceae; genus Phocaeicola; species Phocaeicola sp. HCN-40430. The sequence goes on along the minus strand of NZ_JBBKBS010000019.1, from coordinate 39,991 downwards.
GGAACGAAGTTCTGCAAAATCAGTTCCGTAACTGCTGTTAATCTGTGAAAAATGCATTTTTACATGATGGTCGCGGAAAAGACGCATATTATCCTGCATAATATAGAAATTAGGGAAAGGAGACATCTGACAATCGAAGTTGATTCCGTAATCCCAAAGGAAAATATTGTCTGTAATATCCGACCATCCCTTCAAAGCCTTCATGAAATACTGACCGCTGGCATTTTCTGTCAGAGAGACTTCACGGTCGCAGTCAATATCGCAAAGCATCACAACCACATTTGGCTCAGGCTTGACATTCTTGGGAGGATTCATCGTATAAAGATAAGCCAATGTAGAAATTTCCTTATCTGGGAAACGTTTGGCAAGCTTATTCATAAAATAAATCAAACTTCCCGAAGGAGAACCGGCTGCATCGTCAAGCTTCTTGCATTCCGGACAGGTACAGTTGGTATTGTTACCGTCGTTCTGGCTCACACTGATGATTTTCTGATCAGGATTGGCCTTGAAGATAGAATCGATTCGCTGGGATACGATTTCGAATACTTCAGGATTGGTAAGACACCATTGTGCTCCCGGATGACGCTTCCCATCGAAATAGGCATAATATTCAGGATGTTTCTCTCCGTATTCTTCTACAGGGAGAAGACGGTTGAAGGTATGTACCCAATAATTGGCTGCAAAGACTTCATCAGGCTGCTCCAGACGATACCACCATTTGTATAAAGAATCGGTAGCCATTACATAATTCTGTGTCTGACGGTAACGGAAAGCAGGGTTATCGGTCTTCTCGATGGAAGGAAGGGAAATAGTTGTACGCTTTTCCAGATTGTATTCCCCATTACCCCAGTAATCTACACCCAGATAATCTTCCAGAAGAGATACCACACCATATACAGGTCCGTTGTCTTTTCCTGTAATCACCAGTTTACCACCGGTAGTAGAAAGCTGATAACCGTCTTCCTGCAAAGAAGAAGAAGTGGAGCTGCCTATCAGAATATCACCTTGTCCGGCTTTGCCCTTCTCTTTGATATCCAGTTTGCAACCGCTGATTTTCTGAACGAAATCCTGCAAGATAGTGGCTGCCGTACGGTTCACTTCAGTACGTTCGGCCAATACAATTTTTGATTTGCTTTTCCCTTCCTTTACCAAATCTACCTGAGCGGAAGCAGAGGCTCCCATAGAAATGGCCCCCGAAAGCAATAAAAGTTTAAAGATGTCTGTTTTCATGAGTATTTGGTTATTAAGTTTTTAAGTTTGTGAGTTTTTTAGTTTATAGGTGTATGTATCAGCAAACTTAAATATTCATTTTAGTTTTTAAGTTTGTGAGTTTTTTAGTTTGTGGATTTACTGCATCGGCAAACTTACAAACTGAAAAAACTCACAAACTCACAAAACTTATTCAAGACCTATTTCATCGACAAAAATAAATGCCGGACGACCTTTTCCACCGTGCCATGCCGGAATACTGTATTCAGGTTGTGCCATAAACTTAACATAACGCACATTTACAGGATCGAAAGTCAGTTCATGGGTAAAAATACCATTCTTGTCTTCTTTCTTGGCAGCAGGATAAGCTTCAGACTTTATTTCCTTATAAGTCTTACCGTCTGTAGAAACTGCTACTGCAAACTTACGTAAATCCAATATTTCTTCACCCATTTCCACATAGGCACGTATCCATGCTTTGCTGATTGAAGTCTCTTTCTGCAGATCGACTACTGCTTCCATATCATTTTTGTAGAATGCAATCCAACGGCCTGTACGATAGTTTCTTGTACCTTCAAGACCATCAATCAGCGTATTTTCACCTCCAAATTTATATTTTTCATTAATAGGCTGCAGCATGGTAACAGGCTTCATACTGGCCTTATTAAGTGTAATATTTTCTTTCAATACAGGACTAACTCCGGCAGAACGAACCACAACTGCCTTCAATACACAGCTTTGACTGATTTTCAATGTATCTGTATACTGTGCAGATGAAGCAGTCGGTTCTGTTCCATCGAGTGTATAATAAACCGGTGCATCATCAATAGTAGACAATACCACATTCAATACATTATTCTTTGTATCAGGTAAATATTCTGCCTTTACATTGAAAACATGTTTTGCATAATTGTATGCTTCCTTATCATAGATAGGAATCAGTCTGACTAAACGCTGCAGGAATGCATCGTAATTTTTCTTTTCGGGCATTGTCCACTGTACTTCAGCAAGTGCTGCCATACGAGGAAGTTCCATATATTCTACCTGACGGAAAGTAGGAATATATTCTGTCCATAAATTAGCCTGTACTCCGATAATGTGTTTAGCTTCTTCCGGTGTCAGACTTTCGTGAACCGGCTCAAAACTGTACACCTTTTCTACCGGAACATATCCACCGATAGCAAGCGGTTCGTTTGTCGTATCAATTGTCTGATAATAATCGAAATACATAAAAGCAGTAGGAGTCATAATCGCATCATGCTTCTGCTTGGCTGCTTCTATACCTCCTTCTATTCCACGCCATGACATCACTGTAGCATTGGGAGCCAGTCCTCCTTCCAGAGTTTCGTCCCATCCAATCATCTGACGGCCTTTACCGTTCAGGAATTTTTCGGCATGATGAATAATGAAACTTTGCAGTTTCTCTTCTGCTGTATGTTTATTATCGGCTTTCAGTCCTAATTGCTTGATACGTGCCTGACATTTCGGACAAGATTTCCAACGTACTTTCGGACATTCATCTCCTCCTACATGAATGTATTCAGAAGGGAATATTTCTACTACTTCTTCCAACACGTCATCAATAAAATCTAATGTTTTATCATTTCCGGCACAAAGCACATCATCGGAAATTCCCCATCTTGTCCAAACTTTATATGGACCTCCTGTACAGCCTAATTCCGGATAAACGGTTATAGCTGCCAACATATGTCCGGGAAGATCAATTTCAGGAATAACAGTAATATGACGTTCCTGTGCATATTTTACAATGTCTTTTGCTTCTTCCTGTGTATAGAAACCTCCATATGGTTTACTGTCGCATTCTCCGGAATTACGTCCTTGAATGGTACCTTCACGTACTGAACCTATTTCTGTCAGTTTTGGATGCTTCTTTATTTCGATACGCCATCCCTGATCGTCTGTAAGATGCCAATGGAAACGGTTGATGTTATGCAATGCCAGCATATCGATAAAGCGTTTGATAGAATCGGTAGAAAAGAAGTGTCGTGAAACATCAAGATGTGCTCCACGATAAGCAAAACGTGGATAATCGTTTACTACAGTAGAAGGGAAATTTACATCACCTTCTGCTACAGGCATGGCTTTGCGCAATGTCTGAATACCATAAAACACACCTGCTTCTGTTGCTCCGGTAATGGTAATCTGCTGTTTGGAAACCTCCAAACGATATGCTTCTTCATTCGCATTGTCTAATCCAAGAGCCAAAACAATAGCATCTGATGAAGGAGTTTCTTCTGTAAGCTGGATAGTCTTACCTGTCTGTTCTTTTATATACTCAGCCAGAAATTCTGCATTACGCTTCATTACTTCATTTCCTTTCGGATAAGCAATGACTGTATGATTATTCAACACAAAGTCACCCTCAGAAGTTGCTTGTACTTCTTGTGGTAAAGGAATCACATCAAAATTAGCCTGATTTTTTACTCCTGACGAACAGGAAAAGAGTCCTCCACAAAGAAGGAACAGTCCTAAAATGTACTGCTTTTTCATTTGAAAAATGATTGATTAGTTAACAAATTATTTTTTAACCCCATTGCTTTTAAGGAAACAAATGTACTACTTTTTTCGGAATATCAGTATGTATTCAAACAAATGCTTACTGCACTTTAGTTGTAATTTCAATAAAAAAAGAGCAACCTACATTATTATAGGCTGCTCTCTACTTATATAATATTACAAAAAAACTAATTATTCATTAGACATATAAACATGAAGTTTTGTTATATTTACACGACCAGGTACAGTTACCATCTGATACTTTAAGTAACGAGCTTCTATTACATTTTTAAATGCTATAATCTGATAAGATCCTGAAGTACCTACTTCTCCCCAAGATTTCCAAGTACTACCGTTATCAGATGTAAGGATTTCTACTTTAGAAGGTGCAAATCCTGGTCCCCAGTGAGAAGTTTTTATACCTGTCAATTTTTTCACTTCTTTAAAATCAACACTTACCCAAAATGGAACTCCGTTAGTTGCAACATCATTTCCACCTGTACCAGCCACACTATTTGATCCAGCATTTTCAACTCCATCCATAAAAGAAAAGTCCCAATCTGTAACATTCGTGTATAAAGTACTCTTTTCCGGTTCTTTATTAAAGAATAAAAATTCTTCCATCTTTGCCTGTTCTTTCTTTATCTTAACAGCAACAGATTGATTAAATTCTGCATTGGCAACTTCTACGGCTCCAGTTACAATATCTTTTACTTTAATATTTAAAGTATATTCTGCAGCCTCTTCTACACTTTCTATATCAGACCAATCGGTAATACTAATTGTAACAGGTTCTGATTTTAAATTTCCTGCTTTAATAATGGCAGCATCGCTTGATTTAACAATCTTATCTGCTGCTATGCCATCGCAAGTTGCATCAATATTTACCGAAACATCCTGACTTGCTGGCTTCTGCAAAGTAGCCATCACTTGAAATTCTACACTTCCTTCAATACCTTTATCTATGATATGCTTCAATGTAAAAGATGGAATTGGACGTAAATAATCTGCTGGCAATAATGAAACATAGCTCATATTCCATTCATTCAGCTGATTTTCATCATCATCATTACATGATGAGAAAGGAATGGTTCCACCTATAAAGGCAGCCATTAATATATAATGAAAAAACTTTTTCATAAAATAATTCTTTTTTCATTCACCTCTCTACTAAAGAGAGAGGTGAAATATTATTAAAACATTTATTACCAAGGAGTTGCTGTATCAGTAGACAATATACCATCTACCCAAGTAACCTTTTGTTTAGTTTCCAAAGTATGTCCTTTACCTGTCGCATCTTCGAATACAGTGTAAGTTCCATCACTTCTTTCTTCTGTTTTACCTTCATCCATACGCCAGTATGCTTCCAATCCAGTAGACTTCGGACTTACCTGTGTCATGCTGTTCTGAATCTGGGCAGCATTACGGGCAACAGACCAGATACGTACCTGGCTTACCAGAATCTTACATCCATTCCACCAACCTGATGATGGGCCATCACCATCGGTAAACCAACCAATACCCTTGAACGTCATACAAGGAGTAGCACATTCCAATTTAGCACTTTCTACACCATTTACATACATACGATAAGTAGTACCATCGAATGTAACAGCCATATGCTGCCATTTATTTGGTTCAAAATGGTGAGCTGGATTTACATACATACCATCATGAAGCTGAATTTGAACTAATGAGTGAGCAGGATGGTCGTTATTAGAAGACTGTGGATCTTCAAAACGCAATAATATGAAACGATTATTTCCATCACTTGTAGTAAATATCGCACGGTTACGATTACCTGTATTACTTATCTGGAAACGTGTTTCAATAGTGTACTGTGAATAAGTATCAGGATCGGTAGCGTATTTCGGTGAAGATAATTTTGCACCTCCATCGAATTGAGGAGCTGAGAACTCAATAATATTTTCAGCTAAGATAATATAGGTTCCAGTATTGGCCATAACAGGGTAGTTACCATCTTTTGAAACCAATCTGACAGGTAATGCATAAGCTTCACCAGAATCTACCATTTCATCGCTGAAAGCTTCTAAAGTAATTGTAGTTTCTTCTGCATTATATTCTCCGGATTTAATAAGAATATCTTCAGGTAACTTATATTGACCTTCAGGTATTGTGATATAACTGGTACCATTCATTGTATTGTATTCATCCAATATAGAAGGGTCTACTACAAGTTTATAATGACTGTCTGCAGAAGCAGCATTACTCATATGAATATTGATAGTAGTAGTAGTTTCTCCCGTAGCCTGTACCGTTACTTTAGCACTTGCTCCATTAAGTGCTTCATCTATATAAGCATGAGTATCAAGAACTGAATATTCTGCATCATTACATGCAGAAAATATTCCCATACCTGCTACTGTAGCCGAAAAGAACAATGTTTTTATATAATTGTATTTCATAATCTAATTATTTTTTAATTAATGAATGTGAAGAAGGATTCATAATCTGAATAGCGTTGCGCATATTTTTACATTCAGGAGTAGTACCAAATTCTGCTTCTAAGTGATAAACTCCTACACCACCTTTATTAAAACCGTTTGTGGGTCTCCAACGTGCCATACCTTCCAATGACAACATAGAATTACCATAACGGTCTCTATATGAATAACCTCCATTCATTGCCACATCCACAGCTTCGAAATTTTCAGTCATAATAGTCATATTAGTGACTTTTTCTTCACCGAGTTCTTCTCCGAAGGTTTCCATCAAACCACAACGATATGCTCCAGGTCCTCCAAGAAGTCTAGCATCCAAATTAGAGTCGCTTCTTGGATTGTAAGCCTGAATTACAAAATAATCAAGATAATGTCCAACATGCGGCTGGTCTGTAATACTTTGAGGTTCACCGTCAATCATCAGTAACTTACCTGTTCCTGATTGTGGTCCCAAATATTTACTCAGCTCTTCAAGGAAAATAGCAAATCGTGAGTTATCACCAGACATAACAAGATTACCTACATAAGGACCTGCATTGGGCTCATAGTCAATATCGAATCCATCATAACCATAATAGTTAATTGTATCGGCTACTGCTCTTGCATATTTACGGATAGCAGCTTCCATTGCTTCCTGATTTGTTTCATCGAATCCCCAAAAAGCGTTAATGGCTTCACGATCACTTTCATATCCATTTTCTTCCCAATTATTTGTAACATAAGAAGGAGTAAATCCATCACCTACATTACCAATAATTTGGCAAACAACAACTTTAGTTCCTTTTACCTGCTGAACAAAAGCTAAGTCTTTCTTCTGTTTTTCAGTCAAGTTTTTACTATTATTCCATAAAGAAACAATATCCAAACTATCAGGAAGTCCGGCTAAAGAGTTTTTCATATAAGCTCCATCACCAGTCCATCCTCCATACCATCCAAAAGAAACTTGATGATTACTTTGTTTATATGCACGCAATGCTGCATAATATTCGTCAGAAGTTATTTCTTCTGGAAACGATTCAGCTTCCATCTCTGTCCAATCACTACAACTTACAAAAGCTGAAGTCAATAATGACAAACACAAAGTATATAATAAAGATATCTTTTTCATAAATATTCATTTAACGTTATTAGTTCTTTTTAGCCCACTTCAAATCAGTAGCTGGTGTATCAGCTCCACCCAAATCAGTAGCACCTTGATCGCAGTTTGCTTTATTATTTTGCTTTTCTGTATATGGGAAAGCCAAACGGCGCATACCACGAGCAGTGCTTACTACGTTATTAGAAAGGTTATCAATACAAGGATACATTTCAGGATATCCGGTACGACGATATTCTGCCCATGATTCCAGCCCCAACGGGTAGTTAGCAATCCACTTCTGAGTAATAATACGCTGGAAGTTCTTTCCAGTAAGTGTGTTATCTGAGTCATCCCATTTTACAGATACAGTATTAGATATAGATGCAGGAGCTTTCTGAACATTATCACTAACATGAGAAACTAAAGGAGCTTCTTCAATTTTCAAATAATCTTCTCCAGATACATTATATTGACTCATTGAAAGATTAATGCCTTCTTCGTAATATTCCTTAGCTTCTTTATCACCTACATTCCAACCACGAAGTTTACCTTCAGCACGCAAGAAAGCAGTTTCTGCAGCACAAAATACCATCATCGGATCGTTAGCAGTTACGTTAGGAGTTGAGAAACCTCCAGCACTTGCCTTTACTACATCTTGATCTCCTGTACGTATACCTACATATTTGTCGGTCATTCCCGAAATTGTAGATTTATTGAAATACTTTTCTCTACGAGGATCTTCATAAGCGTTCATGTAGTCTACAATATTTGCATTTACACGCAAATCGCCCCAACTTACAGCTGCAATCTGATAAGGATTATTCTGTGTACCACAACTCATAATTGCATTGTCTGCATTGGTTTCAACCAATCCAGCTCTATGTGCAGCAGCAGATTCTGCAGCAGCCTTAGCTACATCAGGCAAGAAATTGCTGACACGCATAGCTACACGCAAACGCATAGAGTTAGCCAATTTAGCCCATTTTGCATAATTACCATTGAATACAGGGTCGTTTGCACCTAACGGAGCATAGCCATTAGTTTCTGTATTAAAATCATAAAGAACATCAGCTGCATTAGCCAAGTCATCCAAGATATTTTTATATACTTGTTCTTGAGTATCATAACTTACATAGAAGTTTCCTTTCTTTACCTGACTATAAGGCATCGGACCATAACAGTCTGCTACACGCAACATGGTTATAGCGCGGATCATACGAGCAAATGCATAGTAGTGACCTACAGAATTGGTTGCTTCCTGAATCTGGAAAAAGTTACCATATATTTTTTCAAAATTAGTATTCCAAGGATTGGCATTCCATGCATCACTCATATTGAATGTACCAAAGTTAGTACCACTCCAAGTATTAGAAGGACACAGATATCCACCAAATTGTCCTACCATCTGATCTTGCATCTGAGAGTCATTCTGCTGAATGTTTACAATAGTTTCAATCATTGACTTCATCAAAGTTGCAGGATCAGCTTCGTGGATCTGATACTGATTCGTATTATATTCTTCAAATTTATCAGTACAGCTTCCTACCATCAGTAATAAAGCAGCACCAGCTGTAATATTTCTTATATATTGTTTCATGACATTAGTCTCCCTTATTAGAATTGAACTTTTACGTTAAAACCAACATTACGCAAACTTGGCTGCATAAAATAGTCTACGTTCATATAGAAGTTACTTGAAGTAGACGCTGACAGTTCCGGATCGAATGGAGCTTTGCAATAAATCATCCACAAGTTACGTCCTACCACACCTAAAGTTACGTTTGCCACATTCTTGAACCATTTTTTAGGAAGAGTATAATTCAAGCTTAACTCTTGCAAACGAACATTGGTAGCGCTGTACAAATAATAGCGTCCATAACCACCTTCACCTGTACCGATAGTCTGATAATATTTCTGAGCTTCTACCGTACCGTTATTAACAGGTATACCACCATTATCACGAGCAATAGCTGAAGATTCAGAAACACCGTAATAATCCAAAATACCTTGAGTAGCAGAATAAGCAAGACCTCCTACACGAGCTGTCAATACAACGCCCAAGTCAATTCCTTTATAAGTAAAGTGGTTAGTCCATCCTAAGTTGAAATCAGCATCCAAATCACCTACTTTTGTCGGAGTAGAAGAAGTACTCATACTGATATTACCGTTTTGATCAACTTCGATATTACCATTATTGTCTCTAGTCAACTGGTTATATACGTAGATATCAGTCATAGAACCTCCTTCTGTCAAAATAACACGAGGAGCTACGTTTTCTTTACCTAACCATCCAACAGGCATATTATCCATCTGGATTTCTTCACCAGTAACAGGATTGATACTACCACTTGCCAAACGTTTTACTTTATTACGGTTCAAAGTAAATGTTGCATTAGAAGACCATCCAAATCCAGCCCATTCGTCACGGAATCCTAAAGCCAATTCCAAACCTTGGTTCTGTACGTTACCAGCTTGTACAATTGCTTTATTATAACCAGATGAAGAAGGAATATCTACCTTAAATGTCTGGTTCAAAGTATTAGAGCGATAATAAGTTGCATCTAAGCTGAAACGGTTTTCCCAGAATTTCAAATTCAAACCAATTTCCCATGATTTAGTTTTTTCCGGTTTCATATTATCCATAGGGAATACTGTCGGATTTTCCCAGTTATGAGTCTGACCATTGTATTCATAACCCGGATTTGTCAAGAAACGGTCGAATGAAGAAGCTACAACTGTATATGATCCACGAACTTTTGCATAAGTCAACCATTCTGGAAGGCTCATCATTTCAGACAATACAGCAGACAAACCAACTGAAGGATAGAAGAATGAAGACTGATTAGAGAAAGCCAATTTAGAATCCCAGTCATTACGTCCTGTCAATGTCAAATACAACTGATTCTTCCAACTTAATTCAGCACTTGCAAAAACACTCTGAATTTCATCTGTATAACCATCAGGTTCTGGCTTATAGTTAGAAGAGAAATTGATGTTATTCATCTGGAAGAAGTTAGGGATGATCAAATCACCAGCAATAGAAAGTTCATTCATTGAAGTATGATAGATAGATCCACCAAAGTTTGCATTCAAACGGAAATCTCCAAATGTTTTGTCAATTGTACCCAATACATCCGCATACAAAGAACGTTCCTGACGCATTACATCTTTCAAACCTCCACTTACTCCACAGAATGTAGTCAATGTAGATGCATATTTTTCTTCTCTGTTACGATAGTCAGAGTTATCCAAGTTTACACGTCCTGTAATATTGAACCAGTCTGTTACTTTCCATTTCAAAGAAGCGTTCAACATATAACGTTTCTTTTCTGAAGTACGGCGGATACGATTCTGAATCCAATAAGGGTTCTGCAAAGACATACCTCCATCTCCATATGGCCAATACTGTTCCATATAGCCATAGTTGGTATTGTAACGTTCGTACAAGCGAATTTCATCAAAATTATCACCACGAGGGAACAAATACAATGCAGGAAGTGGGTTGTAATATTGACCTTGAGACACCATGTTGGTATTATTCTGCACAATATACTGTGCTCCCAAATCCAAAGTCAATTTATCATTTAAGAAATTTGTTGTATTACGAGCTGTAAAGTTATAACGGTTATAGCTGTTATTTGGCAAAATACCGTCTGAATTGGTAGTAGAAGCTGACAAGTAAGTCTGATTCTTTGCATTACCAGTAGACAAAGCTATCGAGTTAATAATATTTGTTCCTGTATTGAAGAAGTCAGATGGATCGTATCTTCTATCAGTCAAACCTCCCCAGCTGAACAAACCGGTACTTGTACCATAACGGTTCTGCATTTCTGGCATGATATATGCCTTAGAGAAAGTTGTACTGTTTGAAACTGTAACTGAAGTACGTTCTGTCTGTCCTTTCTTTGTTGTTACCAAAACAACACCATTGGCAGCAGCAGATCCATACAATGCAGCTGCAGAAGGACCGGTCATCATACTGATACTTGCGATATCATCCGGGTTCAAGTCGGCTACTGCATCAGAACCACCCATTTCACCAAACTGTCCTTCACCACCACTACTACCAGTATTAAACATAGGTACACCATCGATTACATACAAGGCATTGTTGTCTTTAGTCAAAGATTTCATACCACGCATTACGACACGAGTTGCACCACCGGCACCAGTGGCACCACTACTAATCTGCACACCGGCTACCTTACCAGCCAAGGAGTTCATAAAGTTAGCATCTTTTACAGCTGTTACAGCATCACCTTTCACTTCCTGCACATTATAACTCAATGCTTTTTGTGAACGCTTGATACCCAAAGCTGTAACTACTACTTCGTCCAAAACCTCGGTATCTTCTGTCATTACAATTTTACCAAAATCAGCTTTGACCGGTAGACTTAAAGTTTTATAACCGATATAAGAGATTTCCAATGTAGCTCCCTTTGCAGTCTGCAAAGTAAAGTTTCCATCAAAATCTGTAATCGTACCGTTGGTAGTACCTTTTTCCAAAATACTTACACCGATTAAAGGTTCCCCTTTAGCATCTACAACAGTTCCTTTTGTTGTTACAGACTGTTGAAGCATAGAAAAACCGTTTGATTCCGATACTCCATGAGAAGAAGCAAATGACATGCCTCCCGGAACCATTAGCAAAAACAATAGTAATTGCGAATACTTACTTCGTTTCATAAGATAAGGTTAATTTGAAGTTGATATTAATGATTATATTTCTAAAAATATAATTTCTTTAAATGAAGAAATAGATATAAGGTATAAAGTAAATTTAAGTTTTCATAAGTTTTATTCTAAGGTTATATTCTAAGGTTATATTCTAAGGTTATATTCTAAGGTTATTTTACCTTTTATATTGTATTTTATATCGCAAAGTAAATTAAAAATAAAATACTAAACAAACATAAAAAGCCTTTTATCTCTGTTTAATTTTCTTTTTAACAGTAGGATGAATATCCCTTATTTTATAAAACAATAACCATTTAGCTATATTTTTCTTACAAAATATAAAACTACAGCAATAAATAACATTGTATTTACTATTTACACAATAATTATGTTTTAAATTAGCATAAAGCATCTAACATCTTTCTGTAATCAGATTACTTATATTTATGTACAATATATAAAGTATAAAGCCTATTATAGAAACTCTATATATACTTATAAAAAATATGGTTTTATAATGTATACACATCATAAAACCATATTGTAGTATTACGTTACACTATAAAAACTTTACAGACCTAAGGTTTTAGAAATATCCAACATTTTTTGGATAGGAAGAATAGCCTTTTCTGCAACTGCTTTTTCGACTTGTACTTCCGGCCATTCATATTTTAAAGTATTGTACAGTTTTTCCAGTGTATTCAAGCGCATAAAATTACACTCATTGCAAGCACAGGTACTGTCTTCGGGAGGAGCAGGGATAAAATTCTTTTCCGGACATTGTTTTTTCATTTCATATAAAATACCACTTTCCGTAGCTACAATAAAATCTTTTTTATCGCTTGCCATTGCAAACTTCAACAGACCGGCTGTAGATCCTACCTTATCAGCCATTTTAGCCAATGCTCCTTTACATTCAGGATGAACCAGTATTTGTGCTTCCGGATATTGCTTTTTCAATTCTATAATCTTTTCTATAGAGAACTTTTCATGTACATGACAGGCTCCGTTCCAAAGCAGCATATTTCGACCTGTAATAGAGTTGATGTAATTTCCCAGATTACGGTCTGGACCAAAGATAATCTTTTCATCTTTTGGAAGACTTTCTACAATCTGTTTAGCATTTGTAGAAGTTACCACCACATCGGTTAGTGCTTTTACTGCTGCACTGGTATTTACATAAGAAACTACCGTATGTCCCGGATGAGCATTTACAAACTTTGTAAACTCTTCAGCAGGACAACTGTCGGCCAACGAACATCCAGTGTTTAAATCAGGTATCAGTACTTTTTTATCCGGGCACAATATTTTGGCCGTTTCACCCATAAAATAAACACCACACATTACTATAATGTCTGCGTCTGTTTTGGCAGCCCATTGTGCCAATGCCAGACTATCTCCTATAAAATCGGCTATCTCCTGAATTTCGTCAGATTGGTAGAAGTGTCCCAAGATAACGGCATTCTTTTCTTTACACAGTTTCTTTATTTCCGCTTTAAGGTCTACCGACTGAGGTATCGGTTCAGTGACATACCCTCTTTTCAACCATTCTTCTTTATTCATAATAAGATTATATTTTTTCTTCTTTTAAAAAGGAATTTATGATGCTAATAATAGCCCGTTAATAGTGTTATTAAAAATAAGGCTATTTTCTTTGTTTTTTGAATTATGAATATTTGGGTTTATCCTATTATCAGCAAATCAACAGGCTTATTTATTGATAATAGCTGACTTACTTATTCTATTAACAATTTGTTGATAGAATGCAAAGTTAAAAACTTTCCCTTTGTTAACTGCTTATTTTTGTATAAAAAATATGTTTAAACTGATAATGAAACTTTTTATTAAGTTTTTTGGTTTGTTCGTTTCTTGTATTCTATAATTGCTTCTTTTAAGTATGCAAGAAGTTTTTATGATTTTATTTGAATTGGTTTTATACACCTTTTCAACCGTTTTTAACAAGGTTATGAAGATAGTTTCTATCTTTGTGGAAAATAAATAACCATAATACATGTATGTCTGAATTAAGAAAGCTGAAAGTAACAGAAATGAACCGTCTGACGGTAGAAGAATTTAAGGAAGCGGAAAAACTTCCATTGGTAGTAGTATTGGATGAAATACGTAGTTTACACAATATTGGAGCTGTATTCCGTACTGCTGATGCTTTCTTGGTCAATAAGATATATTTATGTGGTATTACTGCTGTTCCTCCTCATCCGGAAATGCATAAAACAGCACTTGGAGCTGAATATACGGTAGACTGGAAGTATTGCAAACGTACACAAGATGCTGTGAATGAACTTCATGAAGAAGGGTATACTGTATTGGCTATTGAACAGTGTGCCGGTAGTACAATGTTGGATAAACTGATATTAGAACCTGGAAAAAAATATGCTATCGTAATGGGGAATGAAGTAAAAGGTGTACAGCAAGAGGTAGTAGATATGTGTGACGGTTGTATCGAGATACCTCAATATGGAACCAAACATTCATTGAATGTATCAGTTACTACGGGAATTGTGCTGTGGGAGTTTGCCAACAAGTTGATACAGCTTAAACAAACTTGTTTATAACCTATTAATAACTTGTTAATTTATTGTTTTGCAATATATTATAGCTGTCCGTTTTCTACAAGGACAGCTATTCTTTCTATTAACTTATCATCGTCTTCCGGATGATATTCTTTTTTCAGGCTTGCTCCGAAGAGTGCTGCGAAAGTCTGGTAGAATCCAGCTTTAAATGGTCCCATAAAAGCTTTAACCAATTGATAAGAGGATTGATTGCATTCTCGGTTGACCAGTTTGATGAGTAATTTACCTTGTGAAAAGGTCAGTTTTTTCATACGTGCCGTATATTGCTCTTTTAATCCTTTTTCTACAGCTTTCATATGGCGTTCACGTGATTTTGTATCTGGAAGAGTTTCCATATACTCATAAGTTTCCACAACTGCCCGTCTTATTTCTTTAGCAAGAGGAAGTGTTTTCTTTACATCGCGTACCAGTCTCCAGTAATATCTTTCCTGCTTTTTGCTTTTAAATTTCATCTTGGGGTATATATACACACTTCTTAGCGTTATATAAGGTATTGTATCTCCTTGATATACACAGACTGGAAGCATATATCCTTTTTCGGACTGCCGTATATTCTGCTGTGCACTGGCTTTTAAGATACAAGCAAGAAGCAGAAACAGAAGTATGTAAATACGATGTTTCATATACGCAAAAATACAGATTTATTCGATATATAGGGTGAATATAGCTGTGAAAAACTTGTAAATAACAATGTGGATAAAGTATTTTATTGTTTGTGTATTAATTAGTTATACAGGAGTGAATATCTCTGCACAAACGTGGGTAGAATGGGAGGAGCAGGTTGCCGATGAACAAGATATAGTTTACTGGCAGGAACGCTATGAAGAAATGTCTGAATTAATAGAACATCCGTTCAATATCAATACAATTACCAAAGAGCAATTGGAGCAATTGCCTTTCTTGTCTGATAAGTTAATTGAAAACATCTTGTATTATCTTTATAAATATGGCCCGATGGTGAGTAAAAAAGAATTGTTGGGTATAGAAGGCATGGACTGGCAAACAAGGCGCTTGTTGGAAAAGTGTGTATATGTAGGCGAAGCAGAAGATGAAAAGAGTAAATTACGTTGGAGGAATATCTGGAAATATAATAAACAGGAGTTATTCACACGTGTGGATATTCCGTTGAATAAAAAAGCAGGATATGCTGATTATGATCCGGAGATTTTGGAAAAGTCACCTAATAAAAGGTATTATGGAGATCCAATATACAACAATATTCGTTACCGCTTCCGGTATCGTCAGCAATTGTTTGCCGGACTGACGGCTGAGAAAGATGCCGGAGAACCTTTCTTTCGCTTGTTTAATAAGAAAGGCTATGATTTTTATTCAGGTTATCTGTTTTTACAAGATGTGAAAAGGTGGAAAGCGATAGCATTGGGACACTATCGTGTCAGCTTTGGATATGGACTGGTAATTAACCAGGCATTTAGTATGGGAAAGTCTGCTTCTCTTTATACAATGAACCGGATGGGAAGGGGATTATCCAAATATACTTCTGTAGGTGAATATAATTATCTTCAAGGGGCTGGAGCTACTTATCGTTTGTCTGAAAGATGGAATATTTCGGCTTTTTATTCCTTTAGAAAGCAGGATGCAAATGTGGAAAACATGTTTATAACCTCGTTGAAAACTGATGGATATCATCGGTTGAGGAAGGATGTAGAAAAGATGAATACTGTAAGTAATCATTTGGCTGGCAGTAATTTATCTTATAATGGAAAGCATGTTGAATTGGGATTAACAGCTGTTTATAATGTATTTGATAAAGTGTTGAATCCCGATTATCGTAAATACAACCGGTACTATCCTCGTGGAAAAGATTTCTTTAATGCAGGAGTCAACTATAAATTCTTTTTCCGTCGGATGGTCTTTTCGGGAGAAACGGCAGTAGACAGGCAGGGAAAGATTGCTACAATTAATATGTTGAGTTATTCACCGACTGTCAATACTACTCTTCTACTTATGAACAGGTATTATGACAAACGTTATCAGGCTTTATATGCCAATGCTTTTGGAGAGAATTCTCGTATACAGAATGAGACTGGTATTTATATTGGTTTGGAAACTAAGTTATTAAATAAGATAAGGCTCTTGTATTATACTGATTTCTTTTATTTTCCCTATTATCGTTATCGGGTAGATAAGGAAAAAACAATGGGAATAGAAGAAAGGATACAAATAAGCTATTCACCGATTAATTCACTGTCAATGTTAATAAAGTATAGCTATAAAAATAAGGCTCAAAACTATACTTCTTCTCAAAAAACAAAGTTTGTATTGCCTTATATGCGTCATCGTCTGCATTATCAACTGTCTTATTCACTCAATGAACAGACCATGTTTAAAACCATGGCCGAATATATCCGTACTTCTTATTATAAAAGAGAGTATTCCAACGGACTGATGATAGGGGGAAGTGCGAAAGCAGGATTTACCGGTTTTCCGTTTCGGGTATCGGTCAGTGGGGCATGGTTTCGTACAGATGACTATAATTCTCGTATTTATATGTATGAACCCGGACTGTTGTATGCTTTTTCGATGAATTCGTTTTATGGAAAAGGTACTCGTCTGGCTGTGAATTTACGATATGCCTGTAATAATTGGTTAATGATACAGGGCAAATGGGGATGGACGCATTATGCAGACCGTAATCGGATTAGTTCAGGACCGGAAGAAATTATGGGGAATAATAAAGCGGATTTGCAGTTTCAGCTTCGGGTAAAATTCTGATAAATATAGGGATGTACCTTCTGATATATTAGAAAAGAAATTTGTAGAGAAGTCGGATAATTTCCTGTATCAGAAACGTTCGAAATACTCTAAAGATGCAGTATAAATTATACTTTTATCTAAATCCGGATAGAAACTAAATTGGAAATTGTCTTTTTTCAACAGAAAGATAATGTAGCAAGAATAAACAGATGATGATAAATGTCGGATACTGTAATCGACGGTGTTGAATATAGAGTTGTCGTTGTTGGCTGTATATTCTACGTGGGCGATTATGCAGCCGACGTCGTTGATTGGAGGCAGTGAATAGAATTATGGATACATATGATGATGAATGTCGTCCTTGTAATTTTGTAATAGCTTAAGATAAAATAAAAAACAAAGGTCTTTTCAGGTTTATTCTGAGGTGGGCTCTTTTTGTGGGTATTCTGAATACTGTGGAGATTTATTCACTATCTTTGTTCGGAAAAGGCAAGGATAGTCGAGGCGTAGACTGTAATTCATGGTTTGTCCGACTTTTCCATTGTATTTTGTGAATAAATCAACTTAGTAAATTATGGCAACAGTAATTTATCCCTCTCCCATTTTCGGGCCGATACATAGTCGCAGATTAGGTATATCATTGGGTATAAATCTGCTTCCTTCCGATGGGAAGTTTTGTACATTCGACTGCATTTATTGTGAATGCGGATATAATAAAGATCATCGTCCTACGCGTAAGCTTCCTACACGGGAAGAGGTGCGTGAAGCATTGGAAAGCCGTTTGAAAAAGATGCAGGAAGAAGGAGTTATTCCTAATGTATTGACATTTGCAGGAAATGGAGAACCTACCGCGCATCCTCATTTTCCGGAGATTATAGAAGATACATTGGAGTTGCGTAATAAATATTTTCCAGATGCAAAAGTAAGTGTGTTGAGTAATTCTACATTTATTCATAAACCGGAAGTGTTTGCGGCACTGAATAAGGTAGACAATAATATTCTAAAACTTGATACTGTCAACGAAGAGTATATCCGTATAGTAGACCGTCCTACTGGTCATTACGATGTACAGCGTATTATTGAAGGAATGAAGGCATTCAAGGGAAATCTGATTGTACAGACTATGTTTATGAAAGGGACAACAGAGGACGGAAGGAGCGTAGATAATACAACGGATGATTTTGTAATGGAATGGATAAAGGTGGTAAAGGAGATTGCTCCTCGTCAGGTAATGATTTATACGATAGACAGGGAAACTCCCGATCAACTACTGCAAAAAGCGACTCATGAAGAGTTAGACCGTATTGTGTCTTTGTTGCAGGAAGCCGGACTTTATGCTACTGCTTCTTATTAAAGGAAGAAGATAAAATCGGTTTCTGATAAAGATTTCAACAAGAAAATCTGATAGATGAGCTATCTCAAAGTAAAATTTGGGATAGCTTTTTTGTATTCGGTAAGTATAGTGTGTTACTGTTTGAAATATAGTATCAAAGGTATAGGCATAAAAAAAGGAGTACCGCTGTACTCCAACCTTTGTTAACCTTAAATCTAATACTATGAAAAACACGATGCAAAGGTACGGCTTTTCTGATATTCTGCAAATAAATCTACAAGAAAAGTATGTTTTGTAACATGTTTTAATAAATAGATATTATTCATTAAGGGTTATTAAATAAATAAGAGGTAGCCGTACTACCGTGATAGTTCGGCTATTTCTTTATTCGCTACTTCCAGCGCTTCGTTGATGTTACTGCAAATGTTTTCTTGACCCAGCAGTTCGTAGAAGCCGGATTTTTCCAATACCTTGTGTACATTGTCGTTTACTCCCGACAGAATGATGTGAATATTTTCTTTCTGTGACATTTTACACAGGGTAGTCAGGTTATGGATTCCGGTAGAATCGATAAAAGGAACTTTTCGCATACGGATGATACGGATGGTAGGACGGTCTCCCAAGCGTGCCATGATTTCTTCAAACTTGGTAGCAATACCAAAGAAGTAAGGACCGTTTATTTCGTATACCTCTACCCCTTTTGGGATAATCAGATGTTCTTCGCTTACTTTTAAATCAGATTCTTTGTTCGGATCTATTTCGTCGGTGATAACAGAAATTTGAGTGGTTTCCATTACACGCTTCATAAACAGTACGCAGGCAATAACCAATCCTACTTCAATAGCGACTGTCAAATCGAAGATTACGGTCAGGAAGAAAGTAATCAACAGGACAGTGACATCCGATTTTGGGTTTTTCAACAGTCCTTTAAACACTCTCCAGCCACTCATGTTATAAGAAACAATCACCAGTACTCCTGCCAGACATGCCATAGGAATATATTGTGCCAGTGGCATAAGGAACAACAGAATAAGTAGTAATACAACAGCATGTACAATACCGGCAATAGGAGAACGGCCTCCGTTGTTGATATTGGTCATCGTACGTGCGATAGCTCCGGTTGCTGGAATTCCTCCGAATATCGGTGAAATGATATTAGCTGCTCCTTGTGCAATGAGTTCTGTATTTGAGTCGTGACGGTCGCCGATAACTCCATCAGCCACAGCAGCAGACAGCAGGGATTCGATGGCTCCTAATACAGCAATTGTGATTGCTACAGGAAACAGATTTTTAATTGCTTCCCAGTCTAAAGCTGGAATAGCTGCAGCTGGCAGTTGTGCTTTAATGCTAAAACGATCGCCGATTGTATCAATACAGGTAATGCCTCCATACATTTTCAGAGCGTATACTCCAAGTGTAACAAAGATGATGGCTACCAGTGAGCCTGGAATCTTTTTGGAAAATTTTGGAGTGATGGCTATGATGATAATACTAACCAGACTGACTGCTACATTCCACCAGTTGACTGTATCAAAATGGTGGAAATAAAGAATCCATTTTCCGATGAAATCTCCTGGTATCTTTTCATCGCCAAATTTTAAACCAAATATATCGGCAATCTGAGTGGTGAAAATCGTTACTGCGATACCGCTGGTAAAGCCTACAATAATAGGATAAGGAATAAATTTGATGACAGTACCGAGCTTGAATACTCCTAATAATATAAGGAGAACTCCTGCCATCATAGTGGCTACCATCAATCCTTCGATTCCGTATTGCTGGATGATGCCATAAATGATAACAATGAAAGCACCTGTAGGACCTCCAATCTGTACTTTGCTTCCTCCTAAAAATGAAATAATGAAACCTGCTACAATAGCAGTAATGATTCCTTTCTCCGGACTTACTCCTGAGGCAATACCAAAAGCAATGGCTAATGGTAATGCTACAATTCCCACAATAATACCTGCCATGAGGTCTGTGCTGAAATCTGCCTTTGTGTAATTCTTAAGTGTGGAGAATAACTTGGGGTTAAAATCAATTCCTTTCATGATTTTCTTAAATGTTATTAAATATAAAAATTAGTGCAAAAGTATATAAAACATAGAACTTTTACTGGTTTTCAGATGTTTTTTCTTCAATAGGTAATATTAAATATTACTACAAGAACATTCTTTGTTAATGTATATTAAATATAAGATTGTAATTATTACAAATTTGAATAAAAACATTACCTTTGTGTCAAGAAATAAAATTAATAACTAAAACTTTACGACTATGGGAAAAAGTATTAAAGGAACAAGAACTGAAAAGAATTTGATGGTTTCGTTTGCAGGTGAATCACAGGCAAGAATGCGTTATACATATTTTTCAAGCGTAGCAAAGAAAGAAGGTTACGAACAGATTTCAGCTATTTTTGCTGAAACAGCAGATCAGGAAAAGGAACATGCAAAGCGTATGTTTAAATGGCTTGAAGGAGGAATGGTAGAAATTACTGCAAGTTATCCTGCTGGCGTGATTGGCACTACTCTTGAAAACTTGAAAGCAGCAGCTGCTGGTGAAAATGAAGAATGGTCTTTGGATTATCCGAAATTTGCAGATATTGCAGATGAAGAAGGTTTTCCTGCTATTGCAAAAATGTATCGCGAAATCGCTGTGGCAGAAAAAGGTCATGAAGAAAGATATTTGGCTTTCGTGAAGAATATTGAAGAAGGAAAAGTATTCAAGAAAGATACTGAAGTAGTATGGCAGTGCCGTAACTGTGGATACTTGTACGAAGGTACTGAAGCTCCTGAAATCTGTCCGGCTTGCTTGCATCCTCAGGCATTTTTCGAAGTAAAGAAGAATAACTATTAATAAGTGGTAGGTTTTCTGGATAGAATAAGAGAAAGTGCAGTTCTTGTTTTGTTCAGAGCAGATAAAAAGAGTCTGGTTTCTCTTTTGAAGCCAGGCTCTTTTCTTTTCTATAAAAAGAGGAGGAATAAAATACCTATTTTAAGGTATTGATCTGTGTGTCAGAACTTATCATATTTGCAATATCGATAAATGATTGTTTAAATTAAATGTAAATGATATGAAAATTAAAGCTATTATAGGTCGTGAGATTTTAGACTCTCGTGGCAATCCCACTGTAGAGGTAGAAGTGAAGTTAGAATCAGGAATTGTGGGCAGAGCTTCTGTTCCTTCTGGTGCATCGACTGGTGAACATGAAGCCTTGGAACTTCGCGATAAAGATGCCAATCGTTACGGTGGAAAAGGGGTGTTGAAAGCTGTTGAAAACGTGAATAAGATTATTGCTCCTGCTTTGGAAGGATGGTCTGTATTGGAACAGCGGGCTATTGACAAGAAAATGTTAGAACTGGATGGTACCAAAACAAAGTCTAAATTAGGTGCCAATGCCATTTTAGGTGTATCACTTGCTGTTGCAAGAGCTGCTGCCAATTATTTGAATATTCCTTTATATCGTTATATAGGTGGAGTAAATACATTTGTGATGCCGGTACCAATGATGAATATTATCAATGGAGGTTCTCATAGTGATGCTCCTATTGCCTTTCAGGAATTTATGATTCGTCCGGTAGGTGCTCCTTCTTTCCGTGAAGGCTTACGTATGGGAGCTGAGGTCTTTCATGCTCTGAAAAAAGTATTGCACGACCGTGGACTTAGTACAGCTGTAGGCGATGAAGGAGGTTTTGCTCCTGCTTTGAATGGCACCGAAGATGCACTTGAATCCATTCTTTCTGCGATTAAGGCAGCCGGATATGAGCCGGGAAAAGATGTGATGATTGGTATGGACTGTGCATCTTCTGAATTTTATAAGGATGGAGTATACGACTATACTATTTTTGAAGGAGAACATGGAAAGAAACGTACTTCCGATGAACAGATAGACTATCTGGAAGAGTTGATAAACAAATATCCTATCGATTCTATAGAAGATGGTATGAGTGAAAACGACTGGGAAGGTTGGAAGAAGTTGACAGAGCGTATCGGTAACCGTTGTCAGTTGGTTGGAGATGATTTGTTTGTAACCAATGTGGATTTCTTGTCGAAAGGTATTGCTACCGGATGCGCAAATTCTATTCTGATTAAGGTAAATCAGATTGGTTCATTAAGCGAAACACTTGATGCAATTGAGATGGCACATCGTCATGGATACACTACCGTAACTTCCCACCGTTCTGGAGAAACTGAAGATGCTACTATTGCTGATATTGCTGTAGCAACTAATAGTGGACAGATTAAGACTGGTTCGTTGAGTCGTTCAGACCGTATGGCTAAATATAATCAATTACTCCGTATTGAAGAAGAATTAGGAGATTTGGCTGTATACGGATACAAACGAATCTAAATGATGATATCACATATTGGGTAAGTGAAACGGACTGCTTTTACCGAAAGCAGTCCGTTTTTTGATAAAAGTGAGATAACTTCATGCTATAAGTTTCTCTTTTCTTCCATTTTTTATTATTGAATACAGAAAAATAACTTTTTGATATGAATTTATATTTCTTGCTTATAATGAGTATATTACATGTTTTTTACATATTTGTTCTATTGGATAGAGAGAAAAAAGCATCATTTTTTTAGAAAAAAGTTTGGGAAAGTTTTGCAGGATTAAAAAAAAGCACTACCTTTGCACCGCAATCGAGAGAGAAAGCAACGATAAAAACAAAAACTTAATGGTGCGTTAGTTCAGTTGGTTAGAATACATGCCTGTCACGCATGGGGTCACGGGTTCGAGTCCCGTACGCACCGCTTGAAAAAGTCCTCTAAGAATTTCTTAGGGGACTTTTTTTATATAAGTATTTCAAGCAATATTTATCAATGATTCTTTTTTGTATAGGAATATTCTTTATTACGTGTTTAATTTCGGGTTAATCAGATAAGTGAAAGTATTAGGTCTTCTTATTTATAGTGCCTTCTGTGGAAAAAGACCATTGTAAATAATACTTGTCAGAAAAAAGAAAATCGTCAAGGGAAGAATCATTTCCCCTTGACGATTTTCTTTATATCATTCAGCTTATTCAGTGCTTCGAGTGGTGTCAGATTATTTACATCCAAATGAAGTATCTCGTCGCGTATCTGACAGAGTACCGGGTCGTCCAATTGGAAGAAGCTAAGCTGTACCCCGTCGGAATGTGTCTTTTTCCCTTCCATTTTAGGCTTGCCAGACTGTATTCCTTCCTGACGGTTCTCTGTTTCAAGCTGATGAAGGATTTCATCGGCACGTTTGACAATCGATTTCGGCATTCCGGCCATTTTGGCTACATGGATACCAAAAGAATGCTCGCTACCTCCTCTTTCCAGTTTACGTAAGAAAATCACCCTGTTGTCTACCTCCTTGACAGATACGTTGTAGTTTTTGATACGCTTGAAACTTTGCTCCATATCGTTCAACTCGTGGTAGTGAGTAGCAAAAAGTGTACGGGCACGTGCTTTCTTATGCTCGTGTATATGCTCCACAATAGCCCAGGCAATGGAAATACCGTCGTAAGTAGAGGTACCGCGACCCAATTCGTCGAAAAGCACCAGACTACGTGGCGACAGATTGTTGAGAATATCCGCAGCTTCGTTCATCTCTACCATGAAAGTAGACTCTCCCACCGAGATATTGTCGCTGGCCCCTACACGGGTGAATATTTTGTCGACCAGTCCGATGTGAGCACTTTCCGCAGGAACAAAGCAGCCAATCTGTGCCATTAACGTAATCAGAGCCGTCTGTCGGAGTAAAGCCGATTTACCGGCCATATTCGGACCCGTAATAATGATTATCTGCTGCTCTTCTGTGTCAAGATATACATCGTTGGCAATGTATTTCTCTCCTAAAGGCAATTGCTTCTCGATTACCGGATGTCTTCCCTGATGAATATCCAGTATATCGTCATCGGCTACTACCGGACGGATATATTTGTTAGCTTTTGCCACACTGGCAAATGAAAGCAGACAGTCCAACCGCGCTATCTGATTGGCATTAATCTGGATAGCTGGAACAAATTCTGCCAATGCCATGACCAAATCTGTATAGAGGCGGTTTTCAAGAATCATGATTTTGTCTTCTGCCCCTAATATTTTTTCCTCATACTCCTTCAGTTCCTGGGTAATGTAACGCTCTGCATTCACCAAAGTCTGCTTACGAATCCATTCTGCAGGAACCTTGTCTTTATGAGTGTTACGTACCTCTATGTAATAACCGAATACATTGTTGTATGCTATTTTCAAGCTGGGAATACCTGTCTGTTCTATTTCCCGTTGCTGTATCTGAAGCAAATAGTCCTTTCCGGAATAAGAGATGCGGCGCAATTCGTCCAACTCCTCGTCTACTCCGTCTGCAATAACGCCTCCTTTGTTAATCAGTAAAGGCGGATCGTTCTTTATTTCTTTGGCAATCCGGTCGCGGATGGAAGTACACAGATTCAGATGCTCCCCAATGCGGCGAAGGCTTTCATTTTCCGCATTCAGGCAGGCATTTTTTATCGGCTCTATGGCTTGGAGTGCAATCTTAAGCTGTACCACTTCACGTGGAGAAATACGTCCTACTGCGGCTTTCGAAATGATACGTTCCAAGTCGCCTATCAGATGCATTTTTTCTTCAATAAAATCCTTGAACTCCGGTTCTCGGAAGAAATATTCTACCACATCCAACCGTTCGTTGATAGGTTTTACATCTTTTAGGGGGAATACAATCCATCGTTTCAGCATACGTGCTCCCATAGGGCTGATGGTATGGTCGATGACATCGAGCAAGCTCGTACCTCCTTCGTTCATACTTCCAATCAGTTCCAGGCTGCGTACTGTAAACTTATCCAGACGTACATAAGAATCTTCTTCTATTCTGGAAAGTGAAGTGATATGTCCTATCTGGTAATGCTGTGTCATATCCAGATACTGGAGAATTGCTCCCGAAGCGATGATACCGTTTTTCAACTGTTCTACTCCAAATCCCTTCAGATTCTTGGTTTCGAAGTGCTTCAACAGTTTTTCGCGGGCGGAAGTTTCTGTAAAAATCCAGTCATCCAGTTCGAATGTGAAGAATTTGTTGCCGAAATTTCCTTCGAACATTGGTTTTTTACCCCGTTCGAACAAAACCTCTTTCGGGCCGAAATTATTCAGAAGTTTGTCTATATAATCAGTAGGACCTTCGGCTGTCATGAACTCTCCGGTGGAAATATCAAGAAATGCTACTCCACATGCGGTTTTTCCGAAGTGTACAGCTGCAAGGAAGTTGTTCTCCTTGTATGACAAGACATTGTCGCTGATGGCTACTCCCGGTGTAACCAGTTCGGTAATACCTCTTTTCACCAGTTTCTTGGTGGTTTTCGGATCTTCCAGCTGGTCGCAGATGGCTACTCTTCTTCCGGCACGAATCAGTTTGGGTAAATATGTATCGAGTGCATGATGTGGAAATCCTGCCATTTCCACTGTTTTGCTTTGTCCGTTGGCACGTTTAGTCAGTGTGATTCCTAAGATATCGGCAGCTGCTACTGCATCTTCCGAGTAAGTTTCGTAAAAGTCACCACACCGGAACAACATGATTGCATCCGGATGCTTGGCTTTCAGGTCGAAGTATTGTTTCATCATAGGAGTCAATACAACATCAGTATCTTTTGCCACAGTCAAGTCCTTTCTTTTTTTGATTATACCTTTCTATTAACAAGGCAAAGATACGTTATTTTTCTTACTTTTGTAAGTTAGTTTTTAACACAAATACTGAAGATATGAAAGAAATAAAAGCAACGGAACTGACAGATAATCTGTTTCAGACAATAGGAAAAGAGTGGATGCTGGTGACAGCCGGAACACCGGAAAAGTTTAACACCATGACAGCAAGCTGGGGTGGTACAGGATGGTTATGGAACAAGCCGGTAGCTTTTGTTTTTATCCGTCCGGAGCGTTATACTTATGAATTTATAGAACAGCAGGATACGCTGACTTTGTCCTTCTTGGGAGAAGCACACAAAGATATTCACAAGGTTTGTGGATTTCAGTCGGGAAGAAATGTGGATAAGGTAGCAGCAACCGGATTGAAACCTTATATTACAGAAGAAGGCAATGTAACATTCGAACAGGCCCGTCTTGTCTTTGAATGTAAAAAGCTGTATGCCGATATGATTAAGCCTGAACTGTTTTTCGATAAAGAACTGATAGATCGCTGGTATGGCGAAGGACATGGTAATTTCCATAAAATGTATGTAGTGGAAATTACTCATGTATGGATTGATGAGAATGTAAAGTAATCTGCTTATAGAAAGAAAAAGAGGTATGTTTTTGGAGTAAAAGCCTTTGTCTGCTCCAGTAAAAATTGTTTGTTATACTTGTCTTTTTCTATAATCGACGACGTCGGATGTACAATCGTCGTCGTTGGTTTTGTAATCCGCGTCGCTGGCCGTACAGCCGACGGCGCGGATTACACTTTGTTGTTTATGGCAGCAGATGAAGCTACAGCTATCTGCTCTTCTTTATTTTGCATACAAGTAGATTGCAATTTACTTCTTTTCTTGTATGGCATAAAAAAAGCCGACTTCATATCCGAAGCCGGCCCTGAATGAAAACTTTATTATACAGTCATCACCTTTCAACAATATCTTATCGTGGATTCTGCTGCATATTAGGGTTTGCATCTATTTCCGTTTGTGGAATAGGCAATGCCAGACGCAAATCGTTGGGAGCAATACTGTTGGCTTGTGCATCCTTGATTGTGTTCAGATGCCATCCGCCTTCCCGCTTGATGGTCAGTTTATTTCGGGTATAGTCGTAAAGAGCCAACCCCTCTCCTACCAGTTCTTTGCGTCGTTCTTTCAAGATTCTTTCCAATGTAAATTCTGCTGCTTCTACAGTCTTTGCCGGATTGGTACGACGGCTTACGATTTCGTTAAGATACTCTCTGCCTTTGGAGGATTTATCTCCACCCAGCTTGAAACCTGCTTCTGCTGCATTCAGATAGATTTCGGATAAGCGTACAATACAGAGGTTATTGTCTCTTGGGTCGCCGCTTTTCCCCGGGTATTTAGTCAGATAGACTTTTTCCGAACGGGCAGCTTCAGGAAGACCTTCATTGTTGGAAATGACGGAAGCTTGTGTCAGACAGTGCCGGATGTCATTCGGATCTTCGTTCAGTAAATCCAGATAAGCTTTTGTCAGTATCAGATTGTTCCAGTCTACTTTGGCTTCGTTGGCATACACCATGGGAGCACCTTCTCCTCCCGATCCTCCGGAAGGTTCTGTGAGTGAAAAATAAAATTCGAATAATGATTCCGACTGGAAGTCTTTGCCCCATACATTAGGATACTCTTCGTACGAGTACAGTTGATAAAGTTGTTTGCTGTTTTCAATAACATCGGTAGCAGCTGTATAAGCCGCTTCGTTATCTCCTTTATTCAGATATACTCTGGAGAGCAGACCTTGTACGGCCCAGTAATTTAAGAATCCGTCTGTTTTCTCTTTACTCAATCCGGACAATGAGTTACTGAGGTCTTCAATTACCTGCTTATAACATTCTGCTACTGTATTCCGTTTTGGCTGGTGAGTCTGGTCTGTAATCGTTGTTTCGACGGGAACTCCAAGTGAAGCTCCGTTATCGTAACTGTAAGGCATACCGAAAAGACGTGTCAGGTCGTATAAAGCCAGTCCGCGCATGGCCAATGCTTCCGATTTGATACGGTTTAGCGATTGGGTATCGCTGGTTTTTACATTTCCCTCTTCGATATAAAACAGTAGGTTATTGGTCTGGCGTATTACTTTATACGCCTGATTCCATACCAGAGTAATGTTGAAGTTATCACTTGCCAGTACATTGTATTCATAATAAGGAGAAACACGTCGTCCGGCTCCTTTGCTTTCGCGAGCCTGTACATCTTCTGCTCTGCAATCTCCATAATACAGATAGTTATCTCCATAATAGCTGTGGGCAGAAGCCAGACGGTAAATTCCGTTTAAGGCACTTTGTGCATCTTCCAGTGTTTTGATAGCTTCTGGAGTTTGAATAGAAGTCGACGGGTCTACGTCGAGCCAGTTCTCGGAGCAAGAAGAGCTTCCGAGAGTCATCAGAATGAGTATATAAGTATAAAATTGTTTCATAACATTCAGTATTAAAATAGAGTTTAGAAAGTCAGTTGTACACCAAAGCTAAAAGTACGCATAGGAGGTGCTTCACAGAATACCTCTCCGTTGACAGGAGTTTCCGGATCGTATTGATTCCATTTTGCCCAAGTCAGCAGGTTGCTTCCCGAGAAATAGAAACGGGCTTTATTGACCATTACTTTTCTGGTCCACTCTCGAGGAAGAGTATATCCCAAAGTCAGGTTCTTGAGACGCAAATGGTCGGTGCTGTGGATATAGCGTGAGGAATTGTTGTCGCTTGCCGACTGGTTGTAAACAAAGCGGGGAACATTTGTCTGGTCGCCTGGTTTCTGCCAACGGTCCATAGCATAAGCAGGAAGATTATACTTTGAACTATATATATTGCTTGTTCCGTTTTCAATGTAAGTTCCCAGTTTGTCGAACGAATATCCTCCCAGTGAATAAGTAAGTGTAAAACTTAAATCCACTTGTTTATAATTTAATATGTTGGTCAGACCACCTGATATCTTAGGATTCACAGACTTGTATGGGATAGCCTGTGCCTTGCTGATATCGTTGGTGATTTCTCTGCTGTAAGAACCGTCTTTATTCAGAGTATTGGTGTAATAGAGTGCATCTCCGTTTTGAGGATCTACACCGGCAAACTCTTTCACATAAAATGTGTGATATGGCAATCCTACCTTGTGTATGAACCAGGTACCTTCGATAGATTGCTCCAATTGGCCGTTCAAGGAAATAATCTTATTTGAGTTATGGCTTAAATTAAGCACGGTACTCCAGTTGAAATGTGGAGTTGCAAAGTTGATGGTACGCAGTTCAAACTCTACTCCTTTGTTGTTCAATTGTCCTACGTTGCTCAGGTAATTGGTAAATCCGGTTGTAGCACTGATAGGAAGGCTGTAAAGCAGGTCTTTGGTATCTCTGTTGTAATATTCTACACTCAAGAAGATACGGCTAAAGAATGCTAAGTCCAGTCCGATATTCAGATTGTAGTTCTTTTCCCACTTCAGATTCGGATTGGCCAGCGACGATTCATAAGAACCGAATCCGCCCATATAGCTTTGTCCGTAGGTATATAATCCCATGTATCCGTATAATGAATTGGGTTGATTTCCGTTTACACCATAAGAGGCACGTATTTTCACATCACTTAAAATGCGCTTGATTGGTTTCATAAACGCTTCGTTGCTTAAATGCCACATACCGGATACAGACCAGAAATTACCCCAACGGTTTTTGGGTGACAAGCGTGAACTTCCGTCCCGACGGAAACTTCCGGCAATGTAGTAACGGTCGTCGTAATCGTAATTCAGACGAGAGAGATACGATAGCATTCTGTATGCCTGGGTAGACGAAATAAAGCTGTTCAATACAGAAGCATTGTCCGGTTCCACCAGATTGCTGTTCGACGGAAGGCGAGAACGTTCTCCCGAAGCCTTATCTGTCTGATAACTTTCTATTTCGTATGCTGCCAGTACATCCAGATGATGTTTATAGTTGAACGTGTGTACATAGTTCAGCGAAGTAGAAGAAATCAGTTTTCCATATTCAATAAACCCTTTGGAAGTCTGTGCATCGCTTCCGCTTTTAGGACCGGCAGCACTCATCGGATTGAAGTAGCGTGAATCCTTCTGAATGGTATAGTCGTAACTTAAAGTTTCTTTTAGTTTCAGTCCTTTGAGTGGTTCGATGCTGGCATAACCTGTAGAAAACATACGGGTCATACGAGTTCGGTTGTAGTCAGTAAGAATATCTCGCAATGGGTTAAATGTTGTACCAGGATAAGCTCCTATATAATTTCCCTCTTTATCTCTTACGGTCATGGAGGGGTTCATGAGCATGGCTACATCGAGAAATGGATTGATGGAAGAACCTCGTTCTTCGTTCATTTCCTGATTCATCTGAGTAAACATGACGTTGGCTCCTACTTCTCCGTATTTTCCTACTTTCTGCGACATATTCAGTCGTGCCGAATAGCGGTCGAGGCTGGAGTTTCTTGCCAACCCTTCCTGACTGTTATAACCTAATGAAGCATAGAAAGTAGTGCGTTCGTTTCCTCCCGATACGGAAGCTTCGTAATTTTGATGTATGGCTGTGCGGAGCAGTTCTTTTCTCCAGTCGGTATATCCCAGTTCGGGAACATAAGCATATTTGCCTATTTCCTGGCTGGCGTATTCCGAAGGCGATTTCATTTGTTTGTCGAGTGCATAGTTGTACAAGCCTTCGTACAGCAGTTCGTATCGCTGGTCACCGCTTAAAGTCGGTCTGAAGTCGACAGCTGCATCAGAAAAACCTCCGGCAATGTTCAGTGATACCTGAGTCCGTCCTGCCTTTCCTTGTTTGGTAGTAATAAGAATTACTCCATTGGCTGCCCGCGAACCGTAGAGTGAAGCTGCCGCCGCATCCTTGATGACGGTAATATTCTCAATATCCGACGGGTTCAGTGTACTCATAATATTGGTTTTGGAGTTATTCATATAGGCCGCATCAGCCCCTCCGGTACTAAGGCTGCCTGATGTTACAGGAACTCCGTCGATTACAAATAAAGGTTCTTGTGAAGCATTGAAAGAACCCATACCACGGATACGGATACTTTGATTGGCACCCGGTTGTCCGGAACTACTGGTAATATTGACACCGGTAGTCATACCTTGCAGCTTTTGTTCCACGGTCATTACAGGAACGTTCTTCATCATATCTGCGCGGAGTGTATTTGCCGAACCGGTAAAGGAGGATTTGGAGAAGTTCCCGTATCCGGTTACTACCACTTCGTCCAAACTCATGGATTCAGCTTCCAGGCTAATGTTTAGTATGCCGCTACTGGGGGCTTTCAATTCTTGAGTTCTCATTCCTAAGTACGCAACTACCAGTGTACAGTCCGAATTCGGGATTTGAAGTATATATTTCCCTTCAATGTCGGTTACTACACCTTGTGCTTCGTTACCTTTTACAGAGATTGTAGCACCGATAAGCGGCTCACCGTCTTCTGCGGAAGTTACAATTCCTTTGATTTCCTTGTTCTGTGCAAGCAATGGCTGATAGCAGAGACTAATCAGTATAGCAAGCAAAATCTTGATTCTGAAAATTGTCTTCATAATGTTTTATCTTTAGCATAAAACAGTAGTTCAAACTTCAGACCAAACAGAAATATGGTTTGTAATATGTTGTAAAGCGGTAATATGATAAAATCATTGTAGAGTTTTTCTACAAGACAGGCGAAAGAATCTACACAATGAAAGTGTAAAATTGGAATTGTGAAGATTTGAAATAAATCAGAGACACAACGGGGATGATAGTCGAAGAGTATATAAATAAGGGAAAATAAAAAAACTCTGAAAGAATTCTTTCAGAGTTTCAGCGTTGGACTACCAGGATTCGAACCTGGACAAACAGAACCAAAACCTGTTGTGCTACCATTACACCATAGTCCAAACATTAAATTCACTTTCCTTAGAAAGCGTTGCAAAGATAAATGTTTTGTATTATATGCTCCAAATAATTTTTCACTTTTTTTCGTGGCTAAGGTAGAATCATTATCTTTGTCTGTCAATTAATCAAAGAATTATATGAAGAAATTGTTAGTCTGTCTTGCATTGGGAGCAAGCGGTGTGGCAGGTTTTGCTACTACTCCGCTATGGATGCGTGATGTGCGTATTTCTCCTAATGGTCAGGAAATAGTATTTTGTTACAAAGGTGATATTTATAAAGTTAGTACAAAAGGAGGGGAAGCTGTTCAATTGACTACTCAGGATTCTTATGAAGAAAATCCGGTGTGGTCGCCGGATGGAAAGCAAATCGCATTCTCAAGCAACCGCTATGGAAACAGCGATATCTTTATCATGTCGGCCAATGGAGGTTCTGCAAAGCGTCTGACGACTCATTCTGCTGCTGAAACTCCGTCTTCATTTACTCCTGACGGTAAGTATATATTGTTTTCGGCTTCTATTCAGGATCCGGCAACGAGTGCTTTATTTCCTACTGCGGCAATGACAGAGCTTTATAAGGTACCTGTTGCAGGAGGAGCTGTACAGCAAGTATTGGGTACACCTGCCGAAATGGTTTCTTTTGCTTCGACTGGAGATTTCTTCTTGTATCAGGATTGTAAAGGATACGAAGACAAGTGGCGTAAGCATCATACTTCTTCTGTTACACGTGATATCTGGAAGTATGATATAAAGACTGGTTCTCATACTAATCTGACGAAGCGTGCAGGCGAAGACCGTGAACCGGTATTGGCACCGAACGGAAAAGATGTATACTTTTTGAGCGAACGTAATAATGGTTCGTTCAATGTATATCAGTTTGCTTTGGAAACTCCGGAGAAAGTACAGGCTGTAACTTCTTTCAAGACACATCCGGTTCGCTTTCTGTCGGTTGCGGAAAATGGGATGCTTTGCTATACATACGATGGTGAAATCTATACGCAGGCAACAGGAGCGAAACCTCAAAAGGTAAAAATTAACGTTACCCGTGATGATGAGGATATTCCGGTGATGTTGAACATGACAAGGGGTATTACTGCAGCTACTCCTTCTCCCGATGGAAAGCAGGTAGCCTTTATTGTACGTGGAGAGGTGTTTGTAACTTCTGTAGAATATGGTACTACCAAACAGATTACACATACTCCGGAAGCGGAAAGTGGAGTTTCTTTCGGAGCAGATAACCGTACTTTGGTGTATTGTAGTGAGCGAGGCGGAAAGAAAGGATTGTATCTTGCCAAGATTACCCGTGAAGAAGATCTCAACTTCCCTAATGCAACACTGATTGAAGAAGAAGCACTGCTCCCTTCTGATAAGGTGGAACGTACCGCTCCTCAGTTCTCTCCAGACGGTAAGGAAGTGGCTTTCATTGAAGACCGTTCCCGTTTGATGGTGGTAAACCTGAAGAGTAAAAAGGTACGTCAGATAACAGACGGTTCTACCTGGTATACTCGTTCTTATCCATTCGACTATTCATGGTCTCCGGATGGAAAATGGTTTGCTTTGGAGTTTATCGGCAACAAGCATGACCCGTATTCGGATGTAGGTATCGTGAGTGCCGATGGAAAAGGTCAGATTGTAAATCTTACCAATAGTGGGTATACCAGCGGTTCTCCTAAATGGGCAATGGATGGAAATGCCTTACTCTTTACTACCGAACGTTATGGTATGCGTAACCATGCTTCATGGGGTTCGCTGGATGACGTAATGATGGTATTCATGAATCGGGATGCATACGATAAGTTCCGTCTCAGCAAGGAGGATTACGAATTGCAGAAAGAGCTGGAAGCCGAACAGAAGAAAGCTGCAGAAAAGAAGGAAGACAAGGACAAGAAGAAAGATAAGAAAGAAGAGAATGACAAGAAAGAGGAATCGAAGTCTGTGGTTGTGGAACTGGATGGTATCGAAGACCGTATCGTACGCCTGACTCCTAACTCTTCAAGTCTTGCATCGGCTATCCTTTCCAAAGATGGAGAAGACTTGTATTATCTGTCTGCCTTCGAAGGAGGATTTGATATGTGGAAACTGGAATTAAGAAAAGGTAATACCAGTCTGCTGCATAAGATGGATTCGGATGCTGCCTTCATGGAGACTGATAAGGACGGAAAGAATATCTTTATCATCAGCAGCAGTTCGATGAAAAAAATGGATAGTGCATCCGAAAAACTGAAGCCGATTTCTTTCAGAGCACAAATGAAGATGGATTTGGCAGCAGAACGTGAGTACATGTTCAATTTTGTATATAAGGAAGAAAAGGAACGTTTCTACAGAACCGACATGCATGGAGTAGATTGGGATGCTATGGCTGCTGCATATCGTAAGTTCCTGCCTCATATCAACAATAACTATGACTTTGCCGAACTTTTGAGCGAGTGGCTGGGTGAGCTGAACGTATCTCATACCGGTGGACGTTATTCGGCTTCTCTTCCTGGTGAGGCAACAGCTAATTTAGGCTTGCTGTACGACTGGGGCTATACAGGCAACGGATTGCGTGTGGCAGAAGTGGTAGAGAAATCTCCTTTCGACCGTAGTACATCGAAGGTAAAGGCTGGAGTTATCATTGAAAAGATTGATGGAGAAGAAATCAAGGAAGGTATGGATTATACACCGTTGCTCAATGGTAAGGGTGGAAAGAAAGTACTGGTTTCTTTGTATGACCCACAAACCAAATCGCGTTGGGAAGAAGTGGTGAAACCTATTTCTAACGGTGCATTTTCTTCTTTGCTTTACAAGCGTTGGGTGAAACAGCGTGCGGCGGATGTAGAAAAATGGTCGAACGGTCGTTTGGGTTATGTACACATCGAGTCGATGGACGATGAAAGTTTCCGTACTGTGTATTCGGATATTTTGGGTAAATACAACGACTGTGAAGGCATTGTAATTGATACTCGTTTCAATGGAGGTGGCCGTTTGCACGAAGATATTGAAGTACTGTTCAGCGGTAAGAAATATTTTACTCAGGTAGTACGTGGACGTGAAGCTTGTGATATGCCGAGCCGCCGCTGGAACAAGCCTTCTATCATGGTACAGTGCGAAGCTAATTATTCCAATGCACATGGTACTCCTTGGGTATACAGTCATCGTAAGCTGGGTAAGCTTGTCGGAGCCCCTGTTCCGGGAACCATGACCAGTGTAAACTGGGTAACTTTGCAAGACCGTAGCCTGGTATTTGGTATACCGGTAGTAGGTTATCGTTTGCCCGATGGCAGTTATTTGGAAAATACACAACTTGAGCCGGATGTATATGTATTGAATACTCCTGAAACCATTGTCAAAGGAGAAGATACACAATTGAAAGCTGCTGTCGACGAGTTGTTGAAAGACATAGATCGTAATAGAAAATAAAAAAAGATTGATGCCGGTTCTTCTTTGCTGATAGTGGCAGGAAGAACCGGCATATTTGTTTGTTAATATGCTTAAATCTATCGTATGATGTGGAATTATCGTTCTTTATTTGTAAGTGCAGGTGTTTTGGCTGCTGCATCCTCAGGTATTCACGCAGCCGACAAACCTTCTAAGCCCAATATTATTTTTATTCTTTGTGACGACATGGGCTATGGCGACTTAGGTTGCTATGGACAGAAGTATATTTCTACTCCTCACTTAGACCGTATGGCTCAGGAAGGTATGCGCTTTACACAAGCCTATGCCGGAAGTCCGGTGAGTGCTCCTTCGCGTGCTTCTCTGATGACAGGCCAACATTCCGGCCACGGACATGTACGTGGAAACAGAGAATATTGGAAAGATGTACCTACGATGAAGTATGGCAATAACGATGAGTATACATTAGTGGGGCAGGAACCGTACGATCCAGGACATATCATTTTGCCCGAAATCATGAAGAAAAACGGTTATACAACCGGTATGTTCGGCAAATGGGCTGGAGGATATGAAGGCTCCAGTTCTACTCCGGACAAACGTGGAATAGACGAGTATTATGGCTTTATTTGTCAGTTTCAGGCACATTTGTATTATCCCAACTTTCTGAACCGTTATAGCAAGTCGAAGGGAGATACAGCTACAATTCGGGTGGTGATGGATGAGAATATTCAGTATCCGATGTATGGTGACGAATATAAGAAACGTCCTCAATATTCGGCAGATATGATTCACCGGGAAGCCTTGGAATGGCTCGACAAGCAAGATGGTACACAGCCTTTTTATGGATTCTTTACCTATACACTTCCTCATGCAGAGTTGGCACAGCCTAATGATTCTATTTTGAAGCACTATAAGGAAAAATTCTTTGAAGACAAGACTTGGGGAGGAAGCGAAGGCTCTCGCTATAATCCGGCAGTACATACACATGCCGAGTTTGCTGGTATGATTACACGTCTTGACGCATATGTAGGAGAGATTTTGGCAAAGCTGAAAGAAAAGGGTTTGGACGAGAATACTCTGGTTATATTCAGTAGCGATAACGGACCTCACGAAGAAGGAGGAGCCGATCCGGAATTCTTTGGAAGAGACGGAAAGTTGCGTGGACTGAAGCGACAGTGTCATGAAGGAGGAATTCGCGTACCATTTATTGTGCGATGGCCGGGACATGTTCCGGCAGGTGTAGTCAATGATCATCAGTTGGCTTTTTACGATGTAATGCCTACCTTCTGCGAACTGATAGGTGATAAAAAATTCCCTAAAAAATATCTGAATAAGAAGTTAGAAGGTGATTGTTTCGACGGTATTTCTTTCGCTCCTACTCTGCTGGGAAACAATAATAACCAGAAACAGCACGATTTTCTGTATTGGGAATTTCATGAAACAGACCAGATTGGAGTACGTATGGGCGACTGGAAACTGGTGGTGAAGCAAGGTACTCCTTATCTGTATAATTTGGCTGAGGATGTCCATGAAGACCATGATGTGGCAGCACAACATCCTGATTTGGTAGAACGTATGAAGGATATTATTCGTCGGGAACATCGTCCTAATGATTTATTCCCAGTCACTTTACCTCAATAAACCTGAGTTATAACTGATACAGTTTGGAGGTGGTACATATCTGTTTTGACCTTCTCCCGACTGTATCTATTTTAATCTAATTACTTATGAAATATTCTATATGGCTTCTTTTGTGCCTTTGGGGAAGTATTACGACCTTGTATGCCCAGTGTGATACTGTATCGGTAGGTGTGAAATCGGATGGAACGGAACTGAAGGCAGCAGCTTTTTCTTTCCATCGCTATATCGAATCGTTTACTCTTTCGCCTGATGGGAAGAAGTTGCTGATTACTTCTCCCGATTGGGACAAGTATCCGAAATCGCTCAAAAATAAAGGACAGTTTGCTTTGTATAATTTGCATACCATGCGGAAAGAGTGGGAGTGGGAAATGGATTTTCCTTATACCAAGGTAAGCTATACCCGGTGGGGTATTTTGAAAAATAGATTTGCCAAACTTTCCCTGATTGATACTGTAACTATGGAACCATTGTGGAAGTTGACATTGTCTCCTGCATACCTCGATGATTCACTGGGTATTGTATTGGGATATGGTAATAACCAGAAAAAGCTCAAGGCTATACAGATGAAAGATGGGAAATTGCTTTGGGAGGCTAAGATTGGGCATAAATATGGGTGGACTCAGTTTTATCCGCTTACATCGGAAGAGGTCTTGATTGTAGGTGATCGGGTGGAGCGACTGAATCTACTGACAGGCCAACACTCTACTTATGAAGCAAAAACCGGAATTATAGACAAGAAAATGATTGCAGGCATGGTGATGCTGGGAGTTGTAGCCGGGGCTATGGGAGCTATGGCTGGGGCTATGGTAGCTCCTGGAGGTTCGGTAGTGGTTCCCTATTGTTTTCCTGTACCCAGTGCGAAAGTTATCTCGGGAATGACTTCGAATGTAATACAGACTGATTCATGTTTCTACTTAGCCGACCGGAATAAAGTGGCGTGTCTGGATTTGCAGTTGACTCCAAAATGGGAATGTGAATTGCCGGATAAGGCATCTTCTTCATATTTGAGAGTGGAAGACGATGTCTTGCATTTGGTTAATACTGGATATGGTGTAAAAGGTGGAATCAATAAGGTTAAGGTCGGGAAAGCGTTTGTGGCGGGATTTCGAGTATCGACCGGAGAGCAACTGTATTGGAACTATCTCCCTGAAAAGGAAGACCGGATTATAGAGTGTGCATATGCAGAAGATAAAACATATATGCTGATGCCCGAGGGGCTGGCTTATCGGAATGTAGGAGATTCTGTGCTGAATGTGGCACGGTGGGATACCGAGAAACGTGGAAAGCTGGAAGGAATGATTAATTATACGGTATATGAATGTGATTCATTGTCGGGTGGTTTTTTGCCAGTAGAGTATAATGAAACTCGCTTACCTGTCTTTACAGAGCAGGGACGTCTATATGTGGTAGACAAAAACTTGTGTGTATACCACGAATACGGAGCCGAATCGCTTTATTTCCCTTGTGCGGATATGGGTGACTACGTATGCATCTACAATAAGGATGATTTTAGACTGATTCATAAACTGGGTATGCCGATTTCCTCTCTGTCGGTAGGATGGAATCAGGGTATGATGACTGATACACAGCTTATTCTACTTGACAATCAGAATCGTTTACTGTTTATTGACAAGAAAGATTTACTGGAATAAACATCATTACGGGGGTAGCTAAGTATTGAAGTATTTTCTCGTGTTTTTGAGATTATCTTTAGGTAGATACACTTTGGGATATCAATAGAGATAAGTGTGGTAAATTGGAATAATCTACTAGTAATTTATTCCATACTTCTTGTGGCTTATACGAGTAGGAATGGCAAATGTTGAAAGACGGGCAGGTAATGCGTAGCGGAGGAGTTTCAGTACAGGCTGATACAAAAGGGGAATGGTTGCTGAATGTGAGATATCTTCAAAAGAATCGGGAAGGATTGATACCTGCCGGTCATGTGGTCGCAAAAGCTCAGTTGGCTTTGACCGAATATCAGGCACCTTCTATGGAGTTGAAGAATGTTGAAGAAAGCAATCAAGCTGTTGTTGTTCCTCGTATAAAGAATGAGAATCAAAATCGGATGGTGGTAGAAGGTACTCATTTCAATATCCAGTTTAACAAACAAAATGGATATATGGATAAGTATGAGGTGAATGGAGTGAATATGATAAAAGATGGAGAGGCATTGACACCAAATTTTTGGCGTGCTCCGACTGATAATGATTTTGGAGCCATGCTTCAGCAGAAATATGTAGCATGGAAAAATCCAGGTATGAAACTGTTGTAAAAGTGGTACAGAAAATGACAGCAGACAAAAATGCTGATGTTTCCAATTTATTCCGTTTTGGTATGCAATTGGTGATACCTAAAGCGTTCGATAAAATAGCTTATTATGGACGTGGTCCGGTAGAGAATTATGTAGACCGTAAGAGTAGTGCCGATTTAGGTATCTATAATCAATTGGCAAAAGATCAGTTCTATGCTTATATCCGTCCACAGGAAAATGGAACGAAGTCGGATATACGTTGGTGGAAACAGACGAATGCTGCGGGTAACGGATTATGCTTCGTGTCCGAAGCTCCTTTCTCAGCATCGGCTCTACATTATACTATTGATTCATTGGATTCCGGTTGGGTAAAAGAACAGAAACATTCCAATGAGGTGGAAGAGGCTGATTTGGTAAACCTACTGATTGATAAAGCTCAGATGGGACTGGGATGTGTAGACAGTTGGGGAGAATTGCCAAGAGAAGAGTATAGATTGCCTTATGGTGATTATGAATTTACTTTCATTATGACACCGGTTACTCATCAGATTATAATTAAGTAAGCTGTGTTGTTCTAAGGGATAGATTGTGTAGAGAGAGTCTTTTATATTCTCTTTTATTGCTGTCCGATAAA
>NZ_JBBKBS010000018.1:0-65370 GCF_037890285.1 Phocaeicola sp. HCN-40430 | reverse complement strand
TAATTACACTTGGTCTAGCCAATTTCAAATATCCTCCCATATTATTAGATTTAAAATTTGCCCAAAGGTATATATTTCCTAGTATTAATCAAATATTAAACAATTAATTCTACACCATGAGCGATTAGGCTCGCCTACGGCTGTTTGATGGATATTGCTTTCATAAATTTCATTTTAAAATAAGGGGCATATCCGAATGAAAAAGAGTAAAGTGCCTAATTTTAAACTTATCATCATGAGTTTTTGGATATGCCCCTTTTAATTTCTATTTTTGCTTTTGCCTAATTTTTAAATTTTATTAATCATGGATAATAGTGAAATCTCAAAAGAAAGAGCAGATGAAATATTTGGTGCCCTTAAAAGAAAATGTCCTTCGTTAGAATGTCCAGTTTGTAAATGCAAAACATTCAACTTAGTTGCAAGTGAGGTTTTTCTTCCTTTACCAATGAGAGGAGAAAATAACATAATTCTTGCTCCTTCAAGAGGACGTAAATGTGTTGCTCAAATATGCAATAATTGTGGCAATACATTAATTTTTGATCTTGATACACTATTCAAATGACATAGGGTATACTTTATCAGCAACCTGGGTAGTGTAAAATAAACTGTGTCACGCATTATTTCCTATTAGAAAACTCATCGGTCGGGGAACGGCCAGCGCCAAGGGGCGGGACCACCCGTCCCGACGAGCGTAAAATTACAATAAATTAAATCGCTCTCCAAACTTTATGGCCAGTTGCTGTGAGATTGTAGCCCAATTGGCAAGTGGCATAGTCCACTTCTTCCGTATATTGCGGTATGCAAGATAAACCAGTTTCTCAAGGGCTGTATCCGATGGGAACACGCCTTTGTTTTTTGTTACCTTACGGATCTGACGGTGATACCCTTCAATAGTATTTGTTGTATATATGAGCTTACGAATAGCCGGAGTGTACTGGAAATATTCGGACAGCTTATCCCAATTGTCCTGCCAGGACCTGATAACAATAGGATACTGTTCGCCCCATTTTTCTTCCAGCTTGAGGAGTTCATTTTCTGCCGATTCTTTATTTACAGCCTGATAAACGCATTTCAAATCCTTCAGGAATTCCTTTTGATTTTTGGAGCCTACATATTTGATGGAATTACGAATTTGATGTACGACACAAAGCTGTACGGCTGTATTGGGATAAACACTTTGGATTGCTTCAGGAAAACCTCTCAAGCCGTCTATACAGGCAATAAGAATATCTTCGACTCCACGGTTCTGGAGATCTGTCAGAACACTGAGCCAGAAGTTTGCTCCCTCATTTCTTGATATATACATTCCGAGTAGTTCCTTATGTCCTTCCCGGTCAATACCCAGCACATTATAGATTGCACGTGTAACAGCACAACCACGTTCATCCGTTACCTTATAATGGATGGCATCCATCCAGACTATAGGATAGACAGAATCAAGCATACGTGATTTCCATGCCTTTATTTCCGGAAGTACACGGTCTGTAATGGCGCTGATTGTATCTGCCGATACACGATTACCAAGATTCTCTTCCATCCAATCACTAATCTCACGTGTGCTGTTACCAAGAGCATACAGGCCGATTATACGGTCAGCAACACCTTCTGCCAGAATGGTCTCACGCTTCTTAATGAATTGTGGATCAAAGCTTGAATTACGGTCACGGGGAGTGGATACAGTTACCTCACCTAATGGAGTCTGGACCTGCTTTTGCATTTTCCCGTTACGGCGGTTGCCCATTTGACGTTCTTCTTCTGTAAGGTGTGCATCCATCTCACCTTCCAGAGCTGCATTCAGGATACTTTCCAATAAGGGAGCAAAAGCACCGTCTTTACCTAACAAGGGCTTGCCCGCTTTCAGCTGTTCAATAGCCTTGTTCTTGATACTCTCAAAATCAAATTCTTCTTTCATAAAAAAACTGTGTTAGCAAAGTTAATATTTTATTCTTTGCTGACACAGTTTAATTTACATCCTCGGTCCAGGGTTCGAATCCCTGAGGGTGTACCAAATGGAAGAGTAGATTAAGTTGTAGATAATCAATATTTTTACAAATTAATTTACTCTTTTTATTTCTACCCTATTCTTCGTTTCTTCCGTTATATTCTCACTTTCTTTTTAGTTGCGGATCTTCTTACGTTTGCAGTAACGTTCGCATTGTGCACAAATATCATATCCCAACATCGCTCCCAGTATAAAATCTTCTTCCGGTGTCAACATATGGAGTGGGCGTTTTGCCAGATGTCTGATTGCCTGAATACATTCCGGACGTCCGAAAAATAAGTTCACGCTTGTATTTGTCACCGGTTGTACCAGAAAGTCGATTCGCTGTTTTTTCAAGCGTTCGATGGCAAACTCTTCATACTTGCGGTTGACTGTAAAGAGAATCATGCGGCGTACACCTTTTTTGTATTCATATATGTGATTCAGAAAAACTTTCATTTCAGCTGGCAGGATGTCGGGAGATGATATCATTGTAATAAAATGGATTATGGTAGATAAAAAATGATTGTGGATTAAAAAGTTTTCTTTAACTCGTCGGTCCAAGTTTTGATGCGTGTGGATGTTTTGTGGCTTTCATTTATATCATCTAATGCAAGACCTACAAAACTACCGTCGACAACAGCTGCAGAGTTAGAGAAAGTGTAATCATCTGTACTTACATGATTGCCCAGAAAGGTGCATCCGCTGTCTTTCAAATCTTCGTACAAAATCCCCATGGCATCACAGAAAGTGTCACAATAAGATTCAGAGTCTCCACAGCCAAACAAAGCGATATACTTCCCTTTTAAGTCTGCATTCTTCAGTACTTTGATGCCATCATACCAGTCATCCTGCAGTTCTCCGTCTCCCCAGGTTGAAGTGCCAAGAAGCAGAACATCGTAAGCATTTACCAATTCGACAGTCAGTTTGTCTGCACTATAAACGTCTGTATTTGCGATTCTCAATACAGTAGCCAATTGCCCTGCCAAGTTTTCACATGTTCCTGTAGTGGAACCATAAACGATACCAATTTTTTTCATGATGTTTAATTTAGATTGTTTTTCTGTGGCAAAGGTAGGCGGTCTGGGGTTGTTTTGAAATACCTAAAAATAGTGCTTTTATTAAGGCGTATTGCTACTGTTTTCAGACTGTAGGAAAACACTATATACATCATAATATTAGATACAGCTTTTGTTTCTTAAATTATGGATACCTATTTGAGGGGATTAAGCCAAAATTGGCTGATGCTTTAAAAGGAAGAAACAGATATTTTATTGCTATTGCGAGAAATTATAGATTGTTTTCTTAAATTTGTAAAAACCAATTGTTGATTTTATGAAACCAAAGTTTTTACTTTTTTTATTTGTACTGTCTCTCTGTTTCAGTATGTCTTCGTGTGTTGTACATAAGCATCCTCATAAATTGCATCATAAAGAAATTCCACCCGGCCATGCAAAGAAAAAACATGGAAAGAAATCAGCTAAGTATTATGCTCCCGGTCATCGTAAAGAAATACATCATTATTAATTTATTAAGGTATACCGAATTTATTGGGTATACCTTAAACAGGAGCTAATTTTAAGTAGAAATAGAAGTTTTTATGGTTGTAGATGTTATTTGTTTAGATTTCTATTTCACCATCAAAAACTTTGGTTGCAGGACCTTTCATGGTCATATGATTGGTGTGTATATCCCAGTTCATCAGGAGCTCTCCTCCGTCCATTTTTACTTTTACATTTCTTGTACACTGTTTAGTAAAAATAGCGGCAGCAGCAGTTGCACATGCTCCGGTTCCACAAGCCTGAGTAATACCTGATCCTCTCTCCCACACACGCATGCGAATGTGTCCCTCGTCTAAAATTTGGGCAAATTCTACATTGGTCCGATCTGGAAATAAAGGATGATTTTCTAAAAACGGGCCTGCCTGAAAAAGATTGACGCTCGAAACATTGTCTACAAAAATGACTAAATGTGGATTCCCCATTGAAACGGCAATACCCTGGGGGTAAGGAGATTGTTCTCCTAATTTTACCCAATGAATATTTGTGGGTATTCCCATATCTACTGTAACTTCATCTACTGTATTGTTTGAGTTTACATTCAGCTTTAATTGTTTGATACCCGATTTGGTTTCCAGTGCAATATCCTTTTTATCCGTCAGTCCATATTCGTAAAGATATTTCCCAATACACCTGCTGGCATTCCCACGCATCATGGCTTCAGA
This sequence comes from Phocaeicola sp. HCN-40430, assembly GCF_037890285.1. NCBI lineage: Bacteria > Pseudomonadati > Bacteroidota > Bacteroidia > Bacteroidales > Bacteroidaceae > Phocaeicola > Phocaeicola sp. HCN-40430. The sequence goes on along the minus strand of NZ_JBBKBS010000018.1, from coordinate 61,165 downwards.
TCCATCTGCGTTGAAAATGCGCATGCTGAAGTCACCGATATTAGATGGTCCTATTAATACTAATCCATCACTTCCTATTCCAGTATGCCATTGACTCCAGCAGATTGCCAGTTTTTCCGGATTCTCTATAGGATATTGCAAGGTGTTGACATAAATATAGTCATTACCTGCTCCATGCATTTTAGTAAATTTTATTTTCATAGACTATTTTGATTAAATGAGTAGATTGAATTTTTTATCATATACTTATAATTGGATATATAATTGACATATAGTATTGCATTATTGCTTATATTATGTTATAATGATACAATAATTAGCTGTATGTAAAATATTGTCATTGTTAATCGCTATTATTATATCTTTATGTTCGCAAATGTATGAAATAGAAATTCTGTTTTTATGATGAAATGGAATAAAAAATAAATAGTTGTTCTTTTTGTGCTATTTTGATATAATAATCATGTGTTAAATAATAGATTATTCTATATCTTATAAATAATAGTATTAATATGTAATATTAATATTGTTTTTGAAATTAAAATTCATATCTGATTGTTAAAGCAAAAAGTATGAGTCAGATTAGTTTTTTTATTGCATGTACTTATTGTATTTTATGAAGCACTTTTATATATCCTGTTTAGTACAATAAGTACCTTTTGCATTATATGTTCCGAGAGAATATATAAAGTACTATCATACTGATTTTTATCATTTACTTATACTGTTAATAGTTTTATGTGATAAGCTGCACAAAAAATACATATTGTACTGCTTATGAAAAGGTTTATTGTATAAGATAAGATATTTATCTATTTGATTAATAGATAATTATTAATCTTGTAAAATTTGGTTGTTTCAAAAATAAATTCTTTATTTGCATAGCGAAACAAAATTATGAACTATGGAACACAGCATGCAATTGGCCAATAATCATATTTCGGTAGATTGTGTAGTGATTGGATTCGATGGCCAAAATTTAAAAGTATTATTAGTACGTCGTATAGGAGAAGATGAAGGTGAAGTTTTCCATGATATGAAACTGCCTGGTAGTCTTATATACATGGATGAAGACTTGGATAGTGCGGCTCAGCGAGTTTTAACCCAACTGACTGGATTGAAAAATGTAGACTTAAAGCAATTTAAAGTGTTTGGTTCTAAAGATCGCACCAAGAACCCTAAAGATATCCGTTGGTTGGAAAGAGCTGAAAAAGCAAAAGTTGATCGTATTGTGACAGTTGCTTATTTTTCATTAGTAAAGATTGATAAAACTCAAAGTAAGCTCTTGGATAACTTTCAAGCAGAATGGGTTTCTCTGCAAGATGTAAAGGAACTTGCTTTCGACCATAATCAGATTATTGCCGATGCAATGGAATTTATCCGTCAATATGTGGAGTTTAATCCGTCTTATCTTTTCGAATTGCTTCCTCGGAAATTTACAGCTCTTCAGTTGCGTGTTTTATATGGTTTACTCTATGGGAAAGCTGTAGATGTCCGTAATTTTCATAAGAAAATAGCGATGTTAGACTATGTAGTTCCTTTGGATGAATTCCAGCAGGGAGTATCACATCGTGCAGCAAGATATTACCATTTTGACAAGAAAATTTACAACAAGACAAGAAGATAAAATAATAAAGTATGTATTTATTAGGATATGATATAGGGAGTTCTTCTGTAAAAGCTAGTTTGGTCAATGCAGAAACGGGGAAATGTATTTCTTCTGCTTTTTATCCTAAAACAGAAGCTCCTATTATCTCGGTCAAACGAGGTTGGGCAGAACAAGAACCGGACAGTTGGTGGGAATATTTGAAATCTGCAACTCAGGATATTCTATCCAATTCCTGTATTCGTAAGGAAGATATAAAGGCAATAGGTATTTCATATCAGATGCACGGCCTTGTATGTGTAGATGCTCAGCATCGTGCTCTTCGTCCGGCGATTATATGGTGTGATTCCCGAGCCGTTTCGTATGGTCAAAAAGCTTTTCATGAATTAGGCGAAGAATATTGCCTGTCTCATTTACTTAATTCTCCAGGTAACTTTACAGCTTCTAAACTGGCATGGATTAAAGAAAATGAGCCGGAGGTATATGAGAAGATATACAAAATCATGTTGCCCGGTGATTACATTGCCATGCGTTTAAGCGGAGAAATCTGTACTACCGTATCAGGCCTTTCGGAAGGTATGTTCTGGGATTTCAAACAAAACTCAGTGGCCGATTTCCTGATGAAATATTATGGATTTGATTCTTCTCTTATTCCTGATATTAAGCCTACATTCGGAGAACAGGGAACTGTTTCTGCCGAAGCTGCTCTGGAACTTGGACTGGCAGCAGGAACACCTATTACTTACCGTGCAGGCGACCAGCCCAATAATGCATTGTCTTTGAATGTATTCAATCCGGGAGAGATTGCCTCTACAGCAGGTACTTCGGGAGTTGTATATGGAGTTAATGGAAAAGTCAATTACGATCCACAGTCGCGTGTAAATACATTTGCTCATGTTAATCACACTGCAGACTGTACCCGACTGGGTGTTCTCCTATGTATCAACGGTACTGGTATTCTGAATTCTTGGATGAAGCGAAATGTGGCAACAGAGGGATTGTCGTATGCAGAAATGAACGATTTGGCTGCTCAAATCCCAATCGGCTCGGAAGGTATCAGTGTCCTGCCCTTTGGCAACGGTTCGGAGCGTATGCTTGAAAATCGTGAAGCAGGATGCTCTATCAATGGCATTAATTTTAATTTACATCATAAAGGCCATCTTATCCGTGCTGCTCAAGAAGGAATTGTTTTCTCTTTCAAATACGGTATCGACATTATGAAAGGCATGGGAATGGATGTACAGAAAATCCATGCAGGTCATGCTAATATGTTCCTCAGTCCGGTATTCCGTGAAACACTGGCTGGTGTAACAGGTTCTGTAATCGAACTTTACGACACAGACGGTTCTGTAGGCGCTGCCAAGGGGGCTGGTATGGGAGCTGGAATTTATAAAGACCATGTGGAAGCTTTTTCAACTTTAGAGAAGCTTGCAGTCATAGAACCCGATTCTTCGAATGCAGATGCTTACGCAGATGCCTATGCGAGATGGGTAGAATGTTTGAAAAAAATATAAACAATCATAGATTCTGATTTGATAAAACAACTATTTAAAATAAATAATCTTTAAACTTTAATATTATGGCAACAAGAGAGTATTTCCCAGGAATTGGAAAGATAAAATTCGAAGGTGTAGAAAGTAAGAACCCAATGGCATTCCGTTATTACGATGCCGAAAAAGTGATTTTGGGTAAACCAATGAAAGACTGGCTCAAATTTTCAATGGCATGGTGGCACACCTTGTGCGCAGAAGGTTCAGACCAGTTTGGTGGTGGAACAAAACAATTCCCGTGGAAAAGCAGTGCAGACAAAATACAGGCAGCTAAAGATAAAATGGATGCTGGATTTGAGTTCATGCAAAAAATAGGTATCGAATATTATTGTTTCCACGATGTAGACTTGTGCGATGAAGCAGAAACCATCGAAGAATACGAACAGAATCTCAAGGAAATAGTTGCTTATGCGAAGAAGAAACAGGAAGAAACCGGTATCAAACTTCTTTGGGGTACTGCCAATGTATTCGGCCATGCCCGTTATATGAACGGAGCTGCAACCAACCCTGATTTTGATGTAGTGGCACGTGCAGCCGTTCAGATAAAAAATGCAATCGATGCCACCATTGAGCTGGGCGGTACCAACTATGTATTCTGGGGCGGACGTGAAGGTTATATGTCGCTTCTGAATACTGACCAGAAACGTGAAAAAGAACATCTTGCACAGATGCTGAAAATGGCGCGCGACTATGCACGCAGCAAAGGCTTTACAGGAACATTCCTTGTAGAACCCAAACCAATGGAACCAATGAAACATCAGTATGATGTAGATACAGAAACTGTGATTGGCTTCTTGAAAGCACACGGTCTTGACAAAGATTTCAAGGTAAATATCGAAGTTAATCATGCTACATTGGCCGGACATACTTTCGAACATGAATTGGCTGTAGCAGTAGACAATGGTATGCTGGGTTCTATTGATGCCAACCGTGGCGACTATCAGAACGGATGGGATACAGACCAGTTCCCTATCGATAACTTCGAACTCATTCAAGCTATGATGCAGATTATCCGCGCTGGTGGTTTGGGTAATGGCGGTACCAACTTTGATGCAAAAACACGCCGCAACTCTACCGACTTGGAAGATATTTTCATCGCTCACATTGCGGGAATGGATGCAATGGCCCGTGCTTTGGAAAATGCAGCCCGTCTGCTCGAAGAATCTCCTTACAAGAAGATGCTGGCAGACCGTTATGCTTCCTTCGACAGTGGTAAAGGAAAAGAATTCGAAGAAGGAAAACTTTCTTTGGAAGATGTCGTTGCTTATGCCAAGACTGCAGGTGAACCTAAACAGACAAGTGGTAAACAAGAGTTATACGAAGCAATTGTAAATATGTATTGCTAATTCTCTTGATTTTATTATACCGTATCAGGTATCGTCGGTATATATCATTTACAGACTGATCTCTTTCAGTAATATGTACCGGCGTTTACCTTTTTAACAATCTTATAACTATGAATGACGCAAAGAAAAGTAAAACATATCTTTTTTCCATTGTAATGGTAGCCGTATTGGGAGGCTTGCTGTTTGGATACGACACCGCGGTGATTTCCGGAGCCGAAAAAGGCTTGCAGGCATTCTTCATGGGAGCAGACGATTTTGTTTATACAGATACATGGCATGGCATTACTTCATCCAGTGCTCTTTTGGGATGTATCATAGGTAGTGCCATTTCGGGTTGTCTGGCTTCCCGTTATGGCAGAAAGCAGTCGTTGTTTCTGGCAGGTATCATGTTCTTTCTGTCGGCTTTAGGTTCATACTATCCCGAGTTTCTTTTTTTCTCGTATGGAGAACCTTCTTACTCTTTATTGCTGGCTTTCAATTTCTACCGTATATTGGGCGGTGTAGGTGTCGGACTGGCCTCTGCTCTTTGTCCGATGTATATTGCCGAAGTTGCTCCAAGTAATATCCGAGGTACATTGGTTTCGTGGAATCAATTCGCTATCATCTTCGGACAGCTGGTAGTTTATTTCGTCAATTTTATCATTCTTGGTGATAATGTTAATCCTGTTGTCGAAGTGGTAGAAGGAGTAAACAAGGTTATCAATCCGGATGCAGCAGCATGGGCTATCGAAACCGGATGGAGACAGATGTTTGTAAGCGAAGCAGTACCTGCCGGACTTTTTACTATCTTGATTCTGTTTGTACCTAAAACACCACGTTATCTGGTAATGTCGGGACATGATGAAGAGGCACTGACTGTATTGACGAAAATCAATGGCCGTGAGCGTGCCAAGCAAATTCTGGCCGATATCAAGGGTACCGTACAGACTAAGACAGAACGACTCTTTACTTACGGATGGTTGGTAATATTTATTGGCATTATGCTGAGTGTATTCCAGCAGGTAGTGGGTATCAATGCTGTATTATATTTTGCTCCACGTATTTTCGAAAGCATGAATATCGGCAATCCGATGGTACAAACAGTCTTCATGGGGGTTGTTAATATTTTATTTACACTGTTGGCTGTGTTTACCGTAGAGAAATTAGGACGTAAGCCTTTGCTGATCTGTGGTTCTATCGGTATGGCTGTAGGAGCCTTAGGTGTTGCTTTCAGCAATCTGGCTACAGGAATTTCTCCACTAATACCGGTGATCAGTATTATGATTTACAGCGCATCTTTCATGTTCAGCTGGGGTCCGATATGCTGGGTACTTATTTCTGAAATCTTCCCCAATACAGTGCGTGGTACAGCTGTTGCCATAGCCGTAGCTTTTCAGTGGATATTCAATTTCATTGTATCGTCTACCTTCCTGCCGATGTATAATATGAGCGCAGGCGATATGGGTGAAAAATTCGGACATATTTTTGTATACGGCCTATATGGTGTGATTTGTATTATAGCAGCCGTATTTGTCTGGAAACTGGTTCCCGAAACCAAAGGAAAGACATTGGAAGACATGACTCGTTTGTGGAAAGACAGACAAAAACAAAATAAGTAGAAGCTAAGCGGAAAAAGATTTTGTTATTCAGGTAAAATAGTACAGATACCGATACTCCTTTTGGGTGGAGTTTATCGGTATCTGTTTTTTATAGGCTGTCTCTGCAATAAAATGGATGTACTATACAGATACAGCATGTTTGTTGTTCTATTCATCTTTTGTATCCGACGACGTCGGATATAAAAACGGCGACGTTGGCTCGTCAACCGACGTCGGCAATTATACAGCCGACGACGCTGGCTGCAGACTATGATTCATTCCGAAAACTTCCGATAATTTTATTTCTTTAAAAACAAATAGCCTGCAGCAGATGATACTGCCAACTACACTACAGAACCGTATCGAAACCTTTCGTTGAAATATGATTATTCGCTTTTTTATCTCAAACTTTTCGTATACCTTTGCGATTAAGAAGTAAAACAAAGGGGTGCCCAACCAGATGACGGGCTGAGATTATACCCTACGAACCTGATTTGGTTAATGCCAACGGAGGGATTGTTGTTCGATTATATCTTTTTTATATCCGTTTTCCGGAAGTTCCTTCTTTGTATTACTTTAATTTTTAAAATGTATCGACATGAAGATTATAGTAAACAACAAAGAGGTAGATCTTATTCAAGGCAATACCATTGCCGATCTTGCCCGTCAACTTGAATTACCTTTACAGGGAGTAGCCATTGCGCTACACAACCGTATGATTCCTCGTGCCCAGTGGGAGGAACAGGTGCTCCAGCCGGGAGACAGTCTGGTTATCATTAAAGCAGCATGCGGGGGGTAACAGGATATGAAACTACAATTCATCACTCATTTTACAGACCGGTATTCTTATTTCGATTCGGCACGGATGGCACTCGAAGGTGGATGCCGTTGGATTCAGTTGCGCATGAAAGATGCTTCGCCCGAAGAACTCGAGTATGAAGCCAGACGTGTGCAGGCTTTATGTCGTGAATACGGGGCTACTTTTATTATAGACGACCATGTAGAACTGGTAAAAAAACTTGAAGCAGATGGCGTGCATCTGGGTAAGAACGATATGCCGATAGCCGAAGCCCGCAAGATATTGGGAAATGACTTTATCATCGGTGGAACAGCGAATACCTTCGAAGATGTGCAGATGCATCATGCGGCAGGTGCCAATTACATAGGATGTGGTCCTTTCCGTTTTACTACAACGAAAAAGAATCTGAGTCCGGTATTGGGTCTGGAAGGATACCGCAACATTCTGAATCGGATGAAAGAGGCTGATATCCAATTGCCTGTTGTGGCCATTGGTGGAATCACCTACGAAGATATACCGGAAATCATGCAGACAGGAGTCTCGGGTATTGCATTAAGCGGTACCATTTTGCGTGCCGACAATCCGGTAGAAGAAACACGCCGTATTTTGGAACTTCTCCCTGAATGATGAAGGGACAGCGTTTTCTCTTTATGTGTATGTACAGTAGAATTATTACAGAAAAAATTAAATCAAGATAAAATGGAAAAACTGATTATCGCAGGAAAAGAATTTAACTCCCGCTTGTTCCTGGGAACTGGAAAATTCAACTCCAATCAATTGATGGAAGAAGCTATTCTGGCTTCAGGTACAGAAATGGTAACTGTAGCTATGAAACGTATCGAATTGGAAGATAAAGAGGACGATATGCTTCGTCATATTGTTCACCCACATATCCAACTGTTGCCTAATACTTCTGGCGTACGTACAGCCGAAGAAGCTGTATTTGCTGCACAGATGGCTCGCGAGGCCTTCGGAACCAACTGGCTGAAACTGGAAATCCATCCAGACCCGCGTTATTTGTTGCCCGATTCTACAGAAACCTTGCGTGCTACAGAAGAACTGGTCAAATTAGGCTTTGTGGTACTCCCCTACTGCCAGGCTGACCCTACATTGTGCAAACGTCTGGAAGAAGCCGGTGCGGCAACTGTGATGCCGCTTGCTGCTCCAATCGGTAGCAACAAGGGATTGCAGACACGCGATTTTCTACGCATCATCATCGAGCAGAGTAATGTTCCTGTTGTAGTCGATGCCGGTATCGGTGCGCCAAGCCATGCTGCCGAAGCAATGGAAATGGGTGCAGCGGCTTGTCTGGTGAATACAGCCATTGCTGTAGCCGGAAATCCGGTTGAAATGGCTAAGGCATTCAGCGAAGCGGTAATAGCCGGCCGTCGTGCCTACGAAGCCGGACTGGGTATCCAAAGTATTGACTTCACCGCATCAGCGTCATCTCCTCTGACTGCGTTCTTAAACGAAAAATAATCTATTTAGCAAACCACAATTATGGAAAAAGATAAAAAAGCATATGCTCATGCAGAGAAAGCCTACATGCAGGGAACAATGTATCCTTTCGTACGTGTAGGTATGCAGAAGGTCAACCTGACTCCTACTGTCACTATCGAAAACGGAGAAAAGGTGATTACTCCGAATGCACCTGTGTATATATACGATACAAGCGGTCCGTTCAGCGATCCGTCGATAAAGATTGACCTGAAGAAAGGTTTGCCGCGAATGAGAGAGGAATGGATTACTTCCCGCGGTGATGTGGAGCAACTTCCTTCCATCACATCCGAATATGGCAAGAAACGTCGTGACGACAAATCGTTGGATCATTTGCGTTTCGAACATATCGCTTTGCCTTATCGGGCTAAAGAAGGAAAATGCTGTACACAGATGTATTATGCCAAACAGGGTATTGTAACTCCGGAAATGGAGTATGTAGCCATTCGCGAAAACATGAATTGCCGCGAACTGGGAATCGAAACTTACATTACACCGGAGTTTGTACGCGATGAGATTGCTGCCGGCCGTGCCGTGCTTCCTGCCAACATCAACCATCCGGAAAGCGAACCGATGATTATCGGACGTGCTTTCCTTGTAAAAATCAATACCAATATCGGTAATTCGGCAACCACCTCAAGCATCGACGAAGAAGTGGATAAAGCGGTATGGAGCTGCAAATGGGGCGGTGATACGCTGATGGATCTTTCTACAGGAGATAACATTCACGAAACACGCGAATGGATTGTACGCAACTGCCCGGTGCCGGTAGGTACAGTACCTATTTATCAGGCACTCGAAAAGGTAAACGGACGTGTAGAAGACTTGACTTGGGAGATTTATCGTGATACGCTGATTGAGCAGTGTGAGCAGGGTGTAGACTACTTCACCATTCATGCAGGTATCCGTCTGCACAATGTACACTTAGCCGACAAACGTCTTTGCGGTATTGTGAGCCGTGGGGGCTCTATCATGAGCAAGTGGTGTCTTGTACATAATCAGGAATCTTTCCTTTACGAACATTTTGATGATATTTGCGACATCCTGGCCCGTTACGACGTGGCTGTATCACTGGGCGACGGGTTGCGTCCCGGTTCTATTGCCGACGCCAACGACGAAGCACAGTTCGCCGAACTGGATACCATGGGCGAACTGGTGGTACGTGCATGGGAAAAGAATGTACAGGCATTCATCGAAGGTCCGGGTCATGTACCTTTGCATAAAATCCAGGAAAACATGCAGCGCCAGATTGAGAAATGCCATAACGCACCTTTCTATACTCTGGGCCCGCTGGTTACAGACATTGCTCCGGGATACGACCATATCACTTCGGCCATTGGAGCTGCACAAATCGGATGGCTGGGAACTGCCATGCTTTGCTACGTGACTCCGAAAGAACATCTCGGACTTCCTAACCGTGAAGATGTACGCACAGGAGTCATCACATACAAGATTGCAGCTCATGCGGCCGATCTTGCCAAAGGACATCCGGGGGCACAGGTCAGAGACAATGCCTTGTCGAAAGCGCGTTACGAATTCCGCTGGAGAGACCAGTTCCATCTGTCACTCGACCCGGACCGTGCTTTGGAATATTTCAACGAAGGCCGTCATACCGATGGAGAATATTGTACCATGTGTGGACCGAACTTCTGCGCCATGAAACTTTCACGCGATTTAAAGGAAGTAAACCGGTAATAAACTACACGACATTGACTGTAAACTAAAATTACATTATGTTTTCAGAAGAATTAGAAAAAATAAGTTGGGATGACACTACCCATGCCATCTATTCGAAAACAGAAGCCGACGTACGTCGTGCTTTAACAAAAGAGCGCTGTGACATTGACGACTTCATGGCGCTGATATCACCTGCGGCAGAACCGTATCTGGAGATTATGGCACAACTCAGCCGCAAATATACCGAAGAGCGTTTTGGTAAGACCATGTCGCTCTTTATCCCTTTGTATTTGACAAACTCATGCACCAATTCGTGTGTATATTGTGGTTTTCACATCAGTAACCCGATGGCTCGTACCATTCTTACACCCGAAGAGATAGAGAATGAATATCGTGCCATCAAGAAACTGGGCCCTTTTGAGAATCTGTTGCTGGTGACTGGAGAGAATCCTGCAAAAGCAGGTGTTCCTTATCTGGCTCGTGCACTTGATCTGGCGAAGCCTTATTTCTCAAACCTCAAGATAGAGGTGATGCCGCTTAAGGCAGAAGAATATGCCGAATTGGTTAATCATGGGCTGAATGGAGTCATTTGTTTCCAGGAAACATACAATCGCGACCGCTATCGTATTTATCATCCGCGTGGTATGAAATCAAAATTTGAATGGCGTGTAGATGGATTCGACCGTATGGGACAGGCTGGTGTACACTCTATAGGTATGGGAGTATTGATTGGTCTGGAAGACTGGCGTACTGATGTTACAATGATGGCTCGTCACTTGCGTTATCTGCAGAAGCATTACTGGAAGACCAAATACAGTGTAAACTTCCCTCGTATGCGTCCGGCAGAAAACGAAGGCTTCCAGCCCAATGTCATCATGAGCGACCGCGAACTGGCACAGGTGACTTTTGCAATGCGTATCTTCGACCACGATGTGGATATCTCCTACTCTACCCGCGAACCGGCGAACATCCGTGACAATATGGCGACATTGGGGGTAACTACAATGAGTGCAGAGAGCAAGACCGAACCCGGAGGTTATTATACTTATCCGCAGGCATTGGAACAATTCCACATTAGTGACGACCGTACTGCTGTAGAAGTAGAAAGTGCCTTGCGTAAGTTAGGACGTGAACCGGTATGGAAGGATTGGGATGCTTCCTTCGACCGTTTCTAACTGCTTGAAATTTACAGTTTATCAGAAGCGGGGATTATCTGCCAATACAGAATCTCCGCTTTTAATCTGTTTTCTATGCAGTCGGAAAGACTGTTTATGTAATACTAATACCAGTATAAAGATTGATTATGGAACGATATAATCGTCAGATGATTCTCCCTGAGATAGGAGAAGAAGGACAAGAAAAATTAAGACAGGCCCGTGTCTTAATTGTAGGTGTCGGAGGACTGGGAAGCCCTGTCGCGCTTTACCTGGCTGGAGCAGGAGTAGGCACACTGGGCGTGATAGACGACGATGTAGTAAGCGTAAGTAATCTTCAGCGTCAGGTGCTCTATACGGAGCATGAAGTCGGTATGTCCAAGGCACTACAAGCATGTACACGCTTGAAAGCACTGAACAGCAATATTCAGGTAAAAGCCTATCCGGAACGTCTTACTTCACACAATGCACTTCAAATTTTCTCCGATTACGATATCATTGTAGACGGATGCGATAATTTTGCAACCCGTTATCTGATTAATGATACGTGTGTACAGTTGGGAAAAATCTATGTATATGGTGCCATCCGTGCTTTCGACGGGCAAGTATCTGTATTCAATTATCAGGGAGGAAAGACCTATCGCGACCTTTTCCCCGATGAACAAGAGATGCTTTCCATGCCTGCCCCTCCCAAAGGAGTCTTAGGAGTTACTCCCGGACTGGTAGGATGCGCCGAAGCCAATGAAGTCGTAAAGATTATTTGCGGTTATGGTGAAGTTCTGAGCGGAAAGCTATGGCAAATCGACCTGAAGACACTTGAAAGCTATTTAATTTTGTTGTAAAGATTGGGATTATTACTACCTTTGCGCCACAATTTAGATTTCCAATGAAATTAATATTAATAACAACGCCTACATACTTCGTAGAAGAAGACAAAATTATTACCTCTCTCTTTGAAGAAGGACTGGATATTCTTCATTTGCGTAAACCTGATACAGCCCCGGTTTATGCAGAACGATTGTTGACACTGATTCCTGAAAAATACAGAAAAAGAATCGTTGTGCACGGTCATTTCTACCTAAAGGATGAATATGGGTTGAAAGGAATTCATATAAACCATCGTAATCCTACCCCTCCTCTTAATTATTCAGGGCATATCAGTACTTCCTGTCATTCTATTCAGGAGGTAGAGGAGCGGAAAAAAGATTTTAATTACGTATTTCTCAGTCCTATATTCGACAGTATTTCCAAAGAAGGTTATAAATCGAATTATACACCAGAAGAGATCAGAAAGGCGGTCAAGGCCGATATTATTGATCAACGGGTAATAGCTTTGGGAGGTATAAATGAAGACAATATCCTGCAAATAAAAGATTTTGGATTTGGAGGAGTTGCTGTACTTGGTGATATCTGGAATAAGTTTAATCCCAATGTCGACTTTAATTATCAGGAGTTGATTACGCATTTTAGAAAACTAAAACGATTGGCAGATTAATTATACATGAAGGAATCGTTTAAAGTTTTCTAATTAACATTTGTATGACTTAAAGAAATGGCGTAACTTTGCAGAAAAATTAAGGAAATTATATCTATTATAATATACAATGAGCGAAACATCACCTTTTAAAGTATTTTCGGGTACAAACTCGAGATACCTCGCAGAGAAAATTTGTAATAGTTTAGGCTGCCCGCTGGGTAACATGAACATTACTCATTTTGCAGACGGCGAATTTGCCGTATCGTACGAAGAATCAATTCGTGGTCAACATGTATTCTTGGTTCAGTCTACGTTCCCTAATTCAGACAACCTGATGGAATTGTTGCTGATGATTGACGCTGCCAAGCGTGCATCTGCAAAAAGTATCATCGCTGTAATTCCTTATTTCGGATGGGCTCGTCAGGACCGTAAAGACAAACCACGTGTCTCAATTGGTGCTAAATTGGTTGCTAACTTGCTGAGCGTAGCAGGTATCGACCGTCTGATTACTATGGACTTGCATGCAGATCAGATTCAGGGATTCTTTGATATTCCTGTAGACCACTTGTACGGATCTACCATTTTTGCTCCATATATTCAGTCGCTGAATTTGGAGAACCTGGTAATTGCAACTCCAGACGTAGGTGGTTCTAAGCGTGCCAGCACTTATGCCAAGTATTTGGATGTACCTTTGGTATTGTGCCACAAAACTCGTGAAAAAGCAAACGTTGTAGCTTCTATGCAGATTATCGGAGATGTAAAAGATAAGAATGTAATTTTGATCGATGATATGGTAGATACTGCAGGTACTATTACAAAAGCTGCCGACATCATGAAAGAAGCCGGAGCAACATCTGTACGTGCAATTGCTACTCACTGTGTGATGTCAGGTCCTGCTTCAGAACGTGTGCAGAACTCACAGTTGGAAGAAATGGTATTTACAGACAGTATTCCTTATTCAAACCGTTGCGCAAAAGTTAAACAGCTTTCTATCGCAGATATGTTTGCTGAAACTATTCGCCGCGTGATGACAAACGAATCTATCAGCTCACAGTACTTACTGTAATAGCTTATCACTAATATAGGGATTTGTTGGAGTCTTATGGCTTCGACAAATCCTTTTTTCTTTTTATACGAATATGAAAATACTCTGGCTTGACTTGAACAGCTCTTACGCACACTCCTCTCTTGCGCTTCCTGCAATCCATGCACAGGTTGCGAATAACACTGCATGGGAATGGGATATTGTTTCGGCTACTATTAATGAAAATCCTGGTATGATAGCAGGAGAAATTTATCGTCGGCATCCCGATATTGTAGCTGCTACTTGTTGGCTGTTCAATCACGAAATGCTTTTACACATTCTTTCAAGGGTCAAAGCGCTGATACCGGAATGTTGCATTGCATTGGGAGGTCCGGAGTTTTTGGGAGATAATGAAGATTTTCTTCGCCGGAATTCTTTTGTAGATTGTGTATTCCGGGGCGAAGGCGAAGAAGTAGTACCGCAATGGCTGATGTGTTGGAACAGGCCGGAAGAATGGGCTTCTATTTCCGGTATATGTTACCTCGATTCTTTGCATGTATATAGAGACAATGGTTTGGCGAAGGTTTTGGCATTTGATACATTGGTTAATCCGGAACAAAGCCGTTTTTTCAATTGGGAGAAACCCTTTGTGCAGCTGGAAACTACACGAGGATGTTTTAATACGTGTGCATTCTGTGTCAGTGGAGGGGAAAAACCGGTCAGAAACCTGTCTGTAGAAGCAATTGGACGCCGTATTGAAGAAATTCATCGGCACGGAATAAAGAATATCCGGGTATTGGATCGTACTTTTAATTATAATATTCGTCATGCCAAAGCATTGCTGAATTTGTTTTGTCAATATCCTGATATACACTTTCATTTAGAAATTCATCCGGCGCTTCTTTCTGATGCTTTGAAAGAAGAGTTAAAACAAATGCCCTACGGATTACTTCATCTGGAAGCAGGTATACAAAGTTTACGTCAGGAGGTGTTGACAACAAGCCGCCGTGCCGGTAAATTGGAAGATGCTTTAGAAGGATTAAAATTTTTATGTTCGTTGCCTCAGATGGAAACGCATGCCGATTTGATAGCCGGCCTTCCGCTTTATCGCCTGGACGAAATATTTGAAGATGTACGTACACTTGCCGAATATGGAGCTGGAGAAATACAACTTGAATCATTGAAACTGTTGCCGGGAACAGAAATGCGGGCAAGAGCAGCAGAATTGGGTATTTGTTACTCTCCTCTTCCACCGTATGAGGTATTACAAACTAATGAAATCAGTGCGGATGAACTTCAGATTGCACGTTTGCTTTCCAGATTGCTGGACGGATTTTATAATGCGAAAGTCTGGCAACCGGTTGCCCGTAGGTTAATTGTTGAACAGCCTGATTTCCTTCACCGCTTTCTAACGCATCTTACTGCCATCGGTGTTATTGACCAACCTCTTGGACTGGAGAGACGTGGAGTGATTCTATATGAATTCTGTAAAGCTGAGTATCCCCAATACGAAAATGCTGTCAGTCTTGCCTGGATAGAAGGTGGTATGTCATTGAAAAAACAGCCGGCATCACGAGTTCGTACCAAACATGTGTATCCTATTTCCGACTGGGAAACCGTGTACGGAGAATATCGGGAAGGAATGCGTTTGTGCCTATTGCCTGCTACAGAAGATACCCCTGTTTCATATTGGTTTGGATTCGATACAGAAACTCAGCAAACCAAACCTCTTTTTAAGGCTTTTTCCTATCAGATAAAGGAGTAAATAAAAAAGAATCCCGACATTGATCTGTACATTTCATATGTATAAATTCAATGTCGGGATTCTTTTCTATATAGACTTGCATACTATCACATGCGTATCTGAAGTAAATTCCATTTCAGAAACATTGAAAGGAGTCACCCAATAGGCTCTTTTAGGCCTCTCCTTTCCTCCTGATTGGATGAGAGATGCAATACGTTCTTTAAAATGAGAAAAGCTCTCATCCGGAAGAATTTTGGGCAATTCCAAAGGAGATAGTATTATAAGATCTCCCAGCCATTCGGTATAATGTATTTCCTCAGAAAAGGAATACATTTTTAATACATATCCTTGTTCGTCCAACTCCACGACCTGCTGTGAAGAAATTTTTCCGCTTTCCGCATCATATACCCGGTGTGTAGCTATCTTTCTCATTCTTATTCTACACTCTCCATTTTCTGGAGTTTCATTGGTTTCATTTTTTCAGATGCTTTTTGCTTTACTTCTTTATTGCTTTCTTGCATTTCAATTGATTTCGCTGCAATCTTTTCAACTTCCTTTGGCTTTTTGTCAGTGCTTTCTTTGCCTGTATCATGATAGCGCATCAGTCGAATTTGATTCAACAATACACTTCCTTTCGAATTCTGTCCGGCAGTGTAATAAATAAAACCACTGATGCTTTTTATGTTATAAGCAGAATCCGGTTGCAAATACAAGCGTTGTGTTCCCGAACCCGACACTGTTTGGGTCAATCCCTGTACACTATCGTTGTCGAAGTAAAAGTTAAGAGCCATGACAGCCTTGTCTGTAGCTGCTTGAGACATAAAATGAAAATCAGCCATCAATGCAATTGCATCTTTAGGTTTGAAAGTTGTATCAGCCTTCAAGTCGAATGTCACCTTGTTAGTAAGCGGTGAAGCGGACAGCCAATATAAAGAACGATCCTGCCAGATGTCTACAGTATCTCCCGACAGGAAAACAGCAGTCTGTGTTCCTTGCCGATTACCCTGTGCTTTCAGTTGTAGCTCTGAAGCTTCAAAGCGCTGTTGCAAATTCTGGTAAATAGTTGCTAATTCTTTGCTATTTCGAGTATACCATACCATGGAAGAGTCGAATTCTGCCTCTGTGACATGATGTTTCTCAAAGACATATTTCAAATATGCCCCCTTTTTATAGTGATCGGAATAAGGCAAATCATTAGCGACCGTAGATGCCAAATGGTAATCATATAACAGATTTTCCATTGCATCCGGCTGAATGATGTCTTTAGGAACTTTTTTCCCGCAGCTGATCATTCCTGTCAACAGGGCCAGCATAGCAATCTGACTGATACGTTTATTCATTCTCTTTGTCTTCGTTAGCGTTTATACCTTTGCTCAAGTAGTTGCTGTAAAAGATCAGCATTGCAATCATACCACAGCTGATAGCAGCATCAGCAAAATTGAAGATAGGACTGAAGAAGATAAAGCGGTCTCCTCCTACCAACGGCATCCAATCGGGCCAGAATGTATCAATAATTGGGAAATAGAACATATCTACTACTTTCCCATGTAACCAGTCTGCATATCCTTCTCCCAAAGGTACCCAGGTAGCAATTTCGGAAGGCGTACTGGCACTGAATATTTCTCCATAAAATACACAGTCGATGATATTGCCCAATGCACCGGCAAGAATCAGTGACAGACAGACAATAAATCCTGTTTTTACATAACGATGAACTTTGATTATTTTATGAAGATACCAGGTAATAGCTATTACGGCAACAATGCGGAATAAAGTAAGAAATAGTTTAGATATGACTTCAAGTCCAAAAGCCATTCCGCTGTTCTCTACAAATTTTATTTGAAACCAATCTGCAATGTGTATGTCTTCGTACAGATACATATTGGTTTTTACTGCAATTTTGATAATCTGGTCAATGACCAATACCGCTATTACGATTAGGGTTGCCAGACGTCCTTGTGTCAGAAATTTCCTCATACGTTCTTTTTAAATTGACAATTGACAATTGATAATTAAACAATCCACAATCAAGCCATACCTCTTGTCTGCATGGAAATTGCCAACTGTCTATTATCAATTGTCAATTTAAAAATATTATCTCTTTCCTTGCTGCTTTGCTTCAATGCTTAATGTAGCATGTGGTACAGCACGAAGTCTTTCAGCAGGAATCAATTTACCGGTTTCACGGCAAATTCCATAAGTTTTGTTTTCAATTCTCACCAGTGCGGCACGCAAATTCTGAATGAATTTAAGTTGTCGTGCAGCCAGACGAGTCGTTTCTTCTTTCGACAATGTATTTGCACCTTCTTCCAATACTTTATAGGTAGGTGATGTGTCATCAGTGTCATTGCCGTCTGTGTTCATTATACTCCCTTTCAGTTTCTCGTAGTCGCGTTCAGCCAATTGAAGCTTTTCCATAATAATGGCACGGAACTCCTCAAGTTCTGCGTCAGAGTATCTCGTTTTTTCAGCCATAGTAATTAGGTTTTAAAATTAATAATAGTATTCACTCAGTCCGAAGACTGAGTGAATAGGTTCATATCACAACTTTGTCACTTTTACAAATAATGAGAAGTCATCGAAGTTCAGTTCTGTTCCTTCTGCAACTTCATCTGCCAGTTCCAGTGAATTTGCTAAAACTTGGTTGCAAATATAATTATTATATTCATTTACCGCATCGTCTGTTTTTGAATTTTTAGATAAAGTGATATTTATCTTATCTGTTATTTCAAAACCGTTGCTCTTGCGGATATTCTGAATACGGTTAACCAGTTCACGGGCAATACCTTCGCGGCGCAATTCATCGGTAACAGTTACTTCCAAAGCTACAGTAAGTGTGCCTTCGTTGGCAACCAGCCAGCCCGGAATATCTTCACTGAAGATTTCTACATCAGCTGCTTCTACGGTAGCTTCTCCACCTTCGAGTGCGAATGTATACTGACCGTTCTTTTCCAATTCAGCAATAGCTTCCTGTGACATTCCTGCAACAGCAGCAGCTACGGCTTTCATCTGTTTGCCAAACTTCGGACCCAGCTTCTTGAAGTCACATTTCACTTTCTTCACCAACATGCCCGATGCTCCTTCTTCGAAACGGATTTCTTTCACATTGACTTCACTCATGATCAGATCTTTTACAGCTTCGATATGAAGTTTCTGTGCTTCATCGATAACCGGAATCATAATACACTGCAGTGGCTGACGAACTTTGATATTTACTTTACGGCGTAAAGCCAATACCATAGAAGTTACATCTTGAGCCATTTGCATACGTGCTTCCAATTCCTTATTAATAAGTGATTCGTCGGCTACCGGGAAGTTGGCAAGGTGTACAGATACCACATTGTCGCGTCCTGTTGCAGCAATCAGATCCATATAAAGACGGTCTGCATAGAACGGAGCAATAGGAGCCATCAGTTTGGCTACTGTTTCGAGGCAGGTATACAATGTCTGGTAAGCAGACAATTTATCTGTTGACATGCTGCTTCCCCAGAAACGTTTACGGTTCAGACGTACGTACCAGTTACTCAAGTTATCGTTTACGAAGTCATTGATCAGACGGCCTGCTTTTGTCGGTTCATAATCGTTGTAGCAAGCATCTACATCCTTAATCAATGAGTTTAGTAATGACAGAATCCAACGGTCGATTTCCGGACGTTCAGCCATCGGTACTTCCTCTTCTGCATAGCAGAATCCGTCTACATTGGCATACAATGCAAAGAATGAATATGTATTGTATAAGGTACCGAAGAATTTACGACGAACTTCGTCTACTCCTTCCTTGTCGAACTTCAAGTTATCCCAAGGTGAAGAGTTAGTAATCATATACCAACGGAGCGGATCTGAACCGAATTTCTCGATAGTTTCGAATGGATCGACTGCGTTACCCAAACGTTTCGACATCTTGTTACCGTTCTTGTCGAGTACCAATCCGTTAGAGATTACATTTTTATAAGCTACGCTGTCGAATACCATAGTAGCAATTGCATGCAGAGTAAAGAACCATCCACGAGTCTGGTCAACACCTTCCGCGATGAAATCGGCCGGATAATAAGAGCGGTTGTCTACGATTTCCTTGTTTTCGAACGGATAGTGCAGCTGCGCATACGGCATAGCTCCTGAATCGAACCATACATCGATAAGGTCGGTTTCACGCTTCATCGGTTTACCAGAAGCAGATACCAATACGATATCGTCTACATACGGACGATGCAAGTCAATCTTTTCGTAATTTTCTTTATCGTATTGTCCGGGCACAAATCCCAGTTTCTTATATGGGTTTTCTGTCATGAAACCGGCTGCAACCGATTTTTCTATTTCATTGTACAATTCTTCTACAGAACCGATACAGATTTCTTCACCTTCTTCGCTACGCCAGATAGGAAGCGGAGTTCCCCAATAGCGCGAACGGCTCAAGTTCCAGTCGTTCAGGTTTTCCAGCCATTTGCCGAAACGTCCTGTTCCTGTAGATTCCGGTTTCCAGTTGATTGTTTTGTTCAATTCAATCATGCGTTCCTTGGCAGCAGTAGAACGGATAAACCAACTGTCGAGCGGATAATACAATACAGGTTTATCTGTACGCCAGCAGTGTGGGTAGTTGTGTACATGCTTTTCGATCTTGAATGCCTGATTGTTCTGCTTCATCATCATGCAGATGTATACATCCAATGATTCTGCAGCCTGTGCAGCTTTTTCATCGTATTTACCATCTACAGTGAACTGAGGATCGTATGCATTCTTCACCCAACGTCCCTGGTATTCTGTATATTTTTCTACATCTACGCATTCTTTAACAAAGGCGTCATCCAGTTCTTCGATGAGATAGAATTTACCAGTCAAATCGACCATCGGACGGGTTTCTCCCTTCTTATTAATCATAAACAAAGAAGGAATGCCCGCTGCACGTGCTACATTGGCGTCATCGGCACCAAAAGTCGGTGCAATGTGTACGATACCTGTACCGTCTTCAGTAGTTACATAATCACCCAGAATTACGCGGAATGCTTTGTCTGCAGCTTCCTTCCAGCTTCCGTCTTCAGTAGCTTCTACCGGTTTAACCCATGGAATCAGCTGTTCATACTGCATACCTTCCAAATCTGTACCTTTGTATTCGCCTACCACTTTGAACGGAATCAGCTTATCGCCCGGTTTATAGTCTTCCAAAGCCAGTTCTTCTGCCTTTTTATTGAAGTGAGCGTACAACAATGGTTTGGCAAGAACGACAGTCATCTTTTCGCCGGTATATCCATTGTAAGTCTGTACAGCTACATAATCGATTTTCGGTCCTACACACAATGCAGTATTTGAAGGCAGTGTCCAAGGAGTAGTGGTCCATGCGATGAAATAAGGAGTTCCCCATTCTGCCATTTCAGGTTTCGGGTTCTTCATTTTGAACTGACCTACTACAGTCAGATCTTTTACATCGCGGTAGCAACCCGGCTGATTCAACTCGTGTGAACTAAGTCCGGTACCTGCTGCCGGAGAATAAGGCTGGATAGTATATCCTTTATACAGCAGACCTTTGTTGTACAGCTGTTTCAGCAACCACCACAAAGTTTCAATGTAACGGTTGTCGTAAGTAATATAAGGATTGTCAAGATCTACCCAATATCCCATTTTATGAGTAAGGTCTGTCCACTCTTTTGTAAATTTCATGACATCTGTACGGCAGTGTTTGTTGTAATCTGCCACAGAAATCGTCTTTCCGATATCCTCTTTGGTAATACCTAAAGCTTTTTCTACACCCAGTTCTACTGGCAATCCGTGAGTATCCCATCCTGCTTTACGTTTTACCTGAAAACCTTTCATGGTTTTAAAACGGCAGAATGTATCTTTAATGGTACGAGCCATTACGTGGTGAATACCCGGCATACCATTGGCAGAAGGAGGACCTTCGTAGAAAACAAATGAAGGATGACCTTCACGTTCTGTCATACTTTTAGAGAATACGTCATTCTCATCCCATTTCTTCAGAACTTCTTTATTGACTTCTGATAAATTGAGCTGTGAATATTCTGTGAATTTCTTACTCATAGTTATGTTATTTTTATTAAGTTCTTTACATATAAGGGTGCAACATCCTTAAATTTAGGCTGCAAATTTAAAAGAAAAATAGATATAAGGAAAACAAAACGAAGAGTATTACGTAAATAAGATTTAAAACAGGGTTACTTATGCTCAAATTGTAGGCAAAAAGCAGATAAAACAGGAAAAAACGTCTTGAAAGATTTTTTTTCGTTCAAAGTATTGCAGGTTTCAAAAATAGTCGTACCTTTGCAAGCGAAATCAAGAAAACAAGTATTGGTTCCTTGGATGAGTGGCTTAGTCAGCGGTCTGCAAAACCGTGTACGGCGGTTCGAATCCGCCAGGAACCTCGAAAGGCAAGTGTCTGCGACGCTTGCCTTTTTTTATTTTATTGCATAAATGGCATAATGGAATAGGAACAAAAGATGATGGTAAGCGTCGGAAGTTTTAATCATCGCCGTCGGTTGCGCAGACAACGCTGTTGGCTGTATAGCCGGCGATGTCAATTATACATCCGACGTCGTCGGATAGAATAAACGAATAGAATCATGAATCTACGGCTATGACATAGTTAAGCCATCATCCAGCAGTTGAAATCTGCCAGATAATGGCTAATCTGTTTTTCAGATAAGATTCCGTGACTTAGATTTATCCAATAATATGCGGAATAAACTCCGAAAGGTTATCGGTAATTTCCGTACTGTTTTCCCGAATACCCAATCCGGCTGGTTCCCCTCCTATCACCCACGAGCCCAATACAGGGAAACGGCCTCCATACATGGTAGGTTTTACATACTCTTGGTAAACATATGCTCCGTTGTTATATTCTCCTTCTGTTTCTTTGATGATAGCTTGCTCATTCCATTCACGGATATCAACAATACTTACATTATGTCCTTCTCTGGAATATACGGGCTTCTTACAGAACACTCCACTCTGCGGACGGGATAAGTAACATGGTAATACATAGGGAGAATCCGGGAACAATTCAAACAATACACTCAGGATGGCTTTGTTCGACATAATCAGTTTCCATATAGGTTCTATCCATGTTGTTTCTGCCAAACACCCATCCGGACTCTCATCTACCATCCATTCCCACGGATAAAGTTTGAAACATTGTTTTATCACCTCTCCGCTTGGGTCGTAAAAACGTCCTTCTTGCAAATCCATGTCATTAATATCCAGAACGCGGGTAGAGAAACCTGCTTCCATGGCAGTGCTTGCCAGATATTGCAACGTTCCGGTATCTTCATGTTCATCCAGCACACCTGCGAAGTGAATATCGCTGCCCGCGGGAAAAATATCTTTCCACGATTGAACAAGACCTTCATGGATGCCATTATACTGATCGTTTTCGGGGAACATATCCTCTTTCCACTGCCATTGTATCACAGAAGCTTCGAGCAGGGAGGTCGGTGTATCAGCATTAAATTCCAAAATTTTAGGAATGCCGTTCTCATCCAACAGAAAATCAAAGCGTCCGTATAAACTCAGCTCATCTCTATCCCAGGATTCTTTGATACGTGCACACACCTGAGGAGGTATCCGAAGGATGCGTTCCATAAACTCCGGCTTTTCCTCAATAATATATTGTGCCGCTTCACAATACATCCGATAAGCTTCTGCTGTTGCTTTTTCTATTGCTTCTATTTCATTCGGATTAAATCGGTAATATGCTTCTTCCCTCCAATAGTTTCCGTGAAAATCAAATCCCAAGGCCTCTATTTTATTCTTATAATCAGAACGGGGTATTGCGTTTAGTCTTTCCATATCATTCTTTATTTATCATCCATATACACCGAAAGAACGATGTTTACTTCCAAACACTTTACCACTCGATTTCGAAGAGGGTTTTATATTTACTTTTGAAGGAGGATTGACGCGGGCTCCATTGGCATCTGTCCACGAATTTGAGCTTGGATAATAATAATGTGTAGTAGTCAAGCCATTGAAAGGTGAAGGCATCAGTGCCCAACGCATCAACATGGCATTGTAAATCCAGCTATTCCCCTGACTGTCTTTATATTCTTCCTGATCTTTAGGATTCTCTGGTAGCTCTGTTTTTTGCGTGCACCCGGCAAGAGCCATCAGACACATAGCAGCCATCAGAAATTGTCGTTTGTTCATATTTTTGGTACTTAAGTTCAGGATGCAAATATATGGGAATCTTTAGAAGTATACTATTTTCGATAGGAAAACTTTGTCAGTACACAAAAAAACTCTTACTTTGTAGACCAAAATCTCTAATGAAGTAAACATGAAAGGTATTGTTTTAGCCGGTGGCTCAGGAACACGACTTTATCCTATTACCAAAGGGGTATCCAAACAGCTTTTACCAATCTTTGATAAGCCAATGATTTATTATCCCATTTCGGTACTGATGCTTGCCGGTATACGTGAGATATTAATCATTTCTACTCCAAATGATTTGCCTAATTTCGAACGCCTGCTGGGAGATGGAAGCGATTTAGGGGTAAAATTTGAATACGCAGAACAACCTTCACCAGACGGATTGGCACAGGCTTTTCTCATTGGTGAGAAGTTTATAGGAACCGATTCTGTGTGTTTAGTCTTGGGCGACAATATTTTTCAAGGGAACGGGTTTACTGAAATGCTGAAAGAGGCCGTTCGTACTGCAGAAAAAGAAGATAAGGCTACTGTCTTTGGTTATTGGGTGAGCGATCCGGAACGATATGGTGTTGCCGATTTTGATGATGAAGGAAATTGTCTTTCTATTGAAGAAAAACCAACTTGTCCAAAATCGAACTATGCAGTAACCGGTCTGTATTTTTATCCTAATAAGGTAATTGAGGTAGCAAAAGGTATTAAGCCTTCAGCACGTGGAGAATTGGAAATAACGACTGTAAACCAAATTTTTCTCGCTGAAGAAAAGCTGAAAGTGCAGACATTGGGAAGAGGGTTTGCCTGGCTGGATACAGGTACGCACGATTCATTGGCCGAAGCTGCTACTTATATTGAAGTGATTGAAAAACGGCAGGGCTTGAAAATTGCTTGTCTGGAAGATATTGCTTTTCGTCAGGGATGGATTTCTGCAGATAAAGTACGCGAATTGGCATTGCCTATGCAAAAGAATCCATATGGACAATATTTATTGAAACTCATAGAAGAAGTAAAATAAGCCGATAGAGGACATTGATTATAATGGAAATTATAAAAACTGAAATAAAAGACGTATTGATTATAAAGCCGAGAATATTCGAAGATGCTCGCGGGTATTTTTTTGAATCTTTCTCGGAACGAGATTTTAATACTCAAGTACGGAATATACATTTTGTACAAGATAATGAGAGCAAATCAAGCTATGGAGTATTGAGAGGATTGCATTTCCAGAAACCACCTTTTGCACAAAGCAAACTGGTACGTGTCATAAAGGGAGCAGTGCTGGATGTGGCTGTAGATATTCGTAAAGGCTCTCCTACTTTTGGAAAACATGTAGCCGTAGAATTAAGCGAAGATAATCATCTTCAGTTTTTTATACCAAGGGGATTTGCCCACGGATTCAGTGTACTGACTGATGAAGTTATTTTCCAATATAAATGCGACAATTTTTATGCACCACAAAGTGAAGGAGCCATTGCCTGGAATGATCCGGCTTTAGGAATAGACTGGCGCATACCTTCCGACAAAGTTATCTTGTCTGAAAAAGATAAGCATCATCCGTTTTTAGAAGATGCCGAATGGCTGTTTGATTATAATGAAGATTTATACAAATGATTGAGAAACATATTGTATTAGAAGATATAGACCCTGTTATTTTTTACGGTATCAACAATACCAATATACAAATGATAAAGGCCTTGTTCCCTAAACTGAGAGTGGTAGCACGAGGCAATGTCATTAAAGTAATGGGTGATGAAGAAGAAATGTGTGCATTCGAAGAGGCAATTCTTGCACTGGAAAAATATTGTGTGCAATACAATTCGCTGAACGAAGAAGTTATACTGGATATCGTTAAGGGTAAAAAGCCACAGACAGAAACAAACAACGATGTAATTGTATATAGTGTGACCGGAAAGCCCATTACTTCCCGCAGCGCCAATCAGCAAAAGCTTGTAAAAGAGTTCGACAAGAACGATATGATTTTTGCAATTGGTCCGGCAGGTTCCGGTAAAACTTATACGGCCATTGCACTGGCTGTGCGTGCCTTAAAGAATAAGGAAATAAAGAAAATCATTCTCAGCCGTCCGGCTGTAGAAGCGGGAGAAAAGTTAGGTTTTCTTCCCGGTGATATGAAAGACAAAATCGACCCCTATCTGCAACCTCTGTACGATGCATTGCAAGACATGATTCCAGCGGCAAAACTGAAAGAATATATGGAATTGAATATCATTCAGATAGCCCCTCTTGCATTTATGCGTGGACGTACACTCAACGATGCGGTAGTCATTCTGGATGAAGCACAAAACACTACCACTCAGCAGATTAAAATGTTTCTTACCCGTATGGGTATGAATACCAAGATGATTGTGACTGGAGATATGACACAGATCGACTTGCCTTCTTCACAAACATCGGGTCTTGTACAGGCTATGAAAATTCTGAAGGGTGTGAAAGGTATCAGTTTCATTGAACTGAACAAAAAGGATATTGTTCGCCATAAGCTGGTAACCCGTATTGTAGAAGCATACGAGAAGTTTGAGGAAAAAGAAAAGGCGGAACGCGTCAAAACTAAAGTGAAAACAACTACAACTGAAGAACCCAATAAATAATCTTATTCATAACTAAACAATAAAAGGATATGAGCAAAGCATTAACAAAAACAGATTACAATTTTCCTGGTCAGAAAAGTGTCTATCATGGAAAAGTACGCGATGTGTATAACATCAATGATGAAAAGCTGGTAATGGTAGCAACCGACCGTATCTCTGCATTCGATGTCGTATTGCCTGAAGGCATACCTTATAAAGGACAAATGCTGAATCAGATTGCAGCTAAGTTCCTGGATGCAACAACAGATATCTGTCCTAACTGGAAACTGGCAACTCCAGACCCTATGGTTACAGTGGGAGTTATGTGTAAAGGTTTTCCTGTAGAAATGATTGTTCGTGGCTACTTGTGTGGTAGCGCATGGCGTGCTTACAGAAGTGGTGTACGTGAAATTTGTGGCGTAACTCTTCCTGAAGGTATGCGTGAAAATGAGAAATTCCCTCATCCTATCATTACTCCGACCACAAAAGCTGAAATGGGCTTGCATGATGAAGATATTTCTAAAGAAGAAATTCTTGCTCAGGGACTGGCTACTCCGGAAGAATACGAATTGCTGGAGAAATATACTTTGGCTTTGTTCGAACGTGGTACTCAGATGGCTGCAGAACGTGGATTGATTTTGGTAGATACTAAATATGAATTCGGTAAGCACAATGGAGAAATTTATTTGATGGACGAAATTCATACACCAGATTCAAGCCGTTACTTCTATTCAGAAGGATATCAAGACCGTTTCGAAAAAGGTGAACCTCAGAAACAGTTGTCTAAAGAGTTTGTACGCGAATGGTTGATGGCAAACGGTTTCCAGGGTAAAGAAGGTCAGCAAGTTCCTGAAATGACTCCGGAAATTGTAAATTCTATCAGCGAACGCTACATCGAATTGTATGAGCACATCACAGGCGAAACTTTTGTAAAGGCAGATACTGATAGCATTGCAGCACGTATCGAAAAGAACGTAACCGAATATCTTACAAAATAAATCTGTTTTTAATATGCAGGGGGTAAGGCCATACTGCTTTATCCTCTGCATTTGTCTTATTAAATCTCTTTATCCATGTCTCAGTATCCACAAGAAAAAATCAAACCTTATAATGAAGACGAAAGCAAAGCCGTACAAGTAGAAAAGATGTTCGACACCATTGCTCCTGCATACGATAACTTGAACCATATGCTTTCCTTAGGCATCGACAAAAGCTGGCGTAAGAAGGCGATTAACCGACTGAGACCTTTCCATCCGCAACATATGATGGATGTAGCTACCGGAACTGGAGACTTTGCTATACAAGCCTGCCGTATATTGCAGCCTCAGGAGCTTATCGGGACGGATATATCGGAGGGTATGATGAATGTAGGGCGTGAAAAAGTAAAGCGGGAAAAACTGGACCGGCAAATTTCGTTTGCTAAAGAAGACTGTACTGCTTTATCTTTCTCCGACAATCGTTTCGACGCTATTACCGTGGCATTTGGTATCCGAAATTTTGAAAATCTGGATCAAGGGTTGAAAGAAATGTATCGTGTATTGGTGCCGGGGGGACATTTGGTTATTCTTGAATTGTCTGAACCTGAATGGTTCCCAATGAAACAGTTGTATGCCTTATACTCCAAAATTGTGATACCAACTTTGGGTAAACTTTTCTCTAAGGACAAAAGTGCCTATACTTATCTTCCCGAGTCTATCAAAGCATTCCCTCAAGGAGAAGTAATGCAGAAAATCATCCGTAAAGCAGGATTCAGTCAGGTAGAATTCAAACGGTTGACAATGGGAACTTGTACACTTTATTTTGCAACCAAATAATATTTTGTTTCTTTTTAAAGTTTAATACAGCGATGAAAAAATACGGTTTAATCGGCTATCCGCTTGGACATTCTTTCTCAAGAAATTTCTTTAATGAAAAGTTTGCATCCGAAAAGATTAATGCCGAATATGTTAATTTCGAGATTCCTACTATCAACGACTTTCCCAAGATCATTGCCGAGAATCCGGATTTAGCTGGACTTAATGTGACTATCCCTTATAAAGAACAAGTGATTCCGTATCTGGATGAATTAGACTCGGATGCTGCCGGAATTGGAGCTGTCAATGTCATCAAACTAAAACTTGTAAACGGAAAGCGTAAATTGATTGGTTATAATTCTGATGTGATTGGATTTACTCGTTCAATAGAACCGTTATTGGAGCCCTATCATACTAAAGCGTTAATATTGGGTACCGGAGGAGCTTCGAAAGCTGTATATCACGGATTGAAGAAATTAGGATTGGAATGTCTTTTTGTATCAAGAGGACGACATAATGAAACTACCATTACTTACGAGGAACTGACTCCGGAATTAATGGAAGAGTATAAGGTCATTGTGAATTGTACTCCCGTAGGTATGTATCCTAAGGCCGATGAATATCCGCATATTCCTTATCACTGTCTTACTCCCAAGCATTTGCTATATGACTTGCTTTATAATCCAGACACAACTCTTTTTATGAGAAAAGGAACTGAACAAGGTGCTGTAGTAAAGAACGGTCTTGAAATGTTGCTTCTGCAAGCTTTTGGAGCATGGGAAATCTGGAATCAATAACAGAACATCTATGAATAAAAAACGAATTGGAGTTATCGGTATAATCGTACTGGTAGTCTTGGGAAGTATAATTGGTGGAAGTCTTTATATGATTGATTACTCCCTACGCCCCATCAACCGGGGAAAAGATATGGAAGGATCTATGCAATATATGAAACAGACCTATCCTCATATCACCCCCTGGATAGACAGCTTGCAGCAGCATCATGCTCTGCGTGATACTTTTATTACAGCTCCGGATGGTATCCGTCTGCATGCTTTTTACGCATACGCTTCCCGTCCTACCCGACATACGGCAGTGATTGTTCATGGGTATACAGATAATGCGATCCGCATGTTTCATATAGGTTATCTTTACAATCACTCACTCGACTATAATATCTTGTTGCCCGATTTGCGCTATACAGGATTAAGTGAAGGCGATGCCATACAAATGGGATGGCTAGACCGTAAGGATGTAATACAATGGATTGATACAGCTCCTTCCCTCTTCGGCGATTCGCTGAAAGCTGTAGTACACGGTATTTCAATGGGTGCTGCTACCACTATGATGGTATCTGGAGAGCCACTGCCCGATTATATATCTTGTTTTGTAGAAGACTGTGGATACACCAGCGTATGGGATCAGTTCAAAAAAGAATTAAAGTCACAATTTGGTCTTCCTGCATTTCCTTTGCTATATACGGCAAGTATCTTGTGTGATTGGCAGAATGGTTGGAATTTCCATGAAGCATCTGCACTCCGACAGGTAGAAAAATGCCAGAAACCAATGTTGTTTATTCACGGTGATAAAGATGATTACGTTCCTACGTGGATGGTCTATGAAGTCTATAAAGCCAAGCCGGAACCTAAGGATTTGTGGATTGTTCCTCAGACAGCTCATGCCGAGTCTTATCTGAACGAGCCTGAAGAATATACTCATCGTGTTCGTTCCTTTGTAGAAAAATATATAGATTAGCAATCAGGCTTTCTCTTAAGTCGTAACTTTTCTAGTTGTAATTGGAATAGAAAAACAGGTGAAAGCAAGAAGCGTGTGTAAAAGTTGAAAAGGTCAATTTTTACACACGCTTCTTGCTTTTATACAGACTGATTTTATTAGAACGGCAGATCGTCCTTTTCGTCAGTTGCTGCAAAATCTACTGGAGCCGCATTCATTGGAGGGAAAGGTGCATCCATTGGCGGAACTTGAGGAGCTACTCCTACACGTTCTACTTTCCATGCACGGATACTGTTGAACCAGCGTCCCTGCCACTCACGGGCATCAATATCAAAAGAAACATTCAGCTCTTCGCCAATCTGAATATTAAACTGCTGTATTTTATCAGCACCAAACACATCAAAACACATTCTGCGCGGATACTGGTCGTGCGTTTCAATTACATACTCTTGTACTTTCCATTCATTACCGTTTTTGGAAACTCCTCCTCTCGGTTCGAGAACAGCGATCACTTTTCCTGCTAATTCCATTGTCTAAATATATTTTAATTCGGTCACGAAATTAAGCTTTTCCTAAGAAGTACACTAATTTTTTAAAAGCTTTTTGCGCCGCTTATATAATCTTTTCGTAACTTTGGCAGTTAAATAACGGATTCCGAATTAAATATTATAAATATAAAAACACTATGAAGTTTATTGTTTCAAGTACCGCATTATTCAGCCACTTGCAGGCTATCAGTCGTGTAATCAACTCTAAAAACTCATTGCCAATATTGGATTGTTTTCTGCTTGAGCTGCAGGACGGAACTTTGTCTATGACTGCATCTGATAACGAAACGACTCTTTCTACTTCAATCGAAGTCAATGAATACGAAGAGGATGGACGCTTTGCCGTTTCTTCAAAGACATTGCTGGAAGCTCTGAAGGAAATTCCCGAACAGCCTCTGACTTTCCAGGTTGATATGAGCAACTTGGAAATCAATGTGCAATATCAGAACGGTAAATATAGTCTGATGGGGCAGAGTGCCGACGAATATCCGCAGGCACAAGAGCTGGGTGCTAATGCTGTACAGGTAACAATGGGAGCTGATGTACTTATGGCAGGGGTTAATCGCAGTATTTTTGCTACTGCTGATGATGAACTCCGCCCAGTAATGAACGGTATTTATTTCGATATCACTACCGAAGACATCACTTTGGTCGCATCCGATGGGCATAAGTTGGTTCGTTGTAAGACTTTTGCGGTGCAGGGTACAGAAAAAGCTGCTTTTATTCTTCCTAAAAAACCAGCCAACTTACTGAAAAACCTGCTTCCTAAAGAACAGGGCGATGTACAGATTGGATTCGACGACCGTAACGCTACTTTTACATTGGAAAACTATCGCATGGTATGTCGTCTCATTGAAGGACGTTACCCTAACTACAATTCAGTGATTCCGCAAAACAATCCGCACAAGGCTATCATCGACCGTGCTGCATTTATCAGTGCATTGCGTCGTGTTTCTGTCTTCTCTTCTCAAGCAAGCAGTTTGATTAAGTTAAGTCTTTCTGCCAACTTAATGAAGATTTCGGCACAGGATATCGACTTCTCAACTTCGGCAGAAGAAACAATTATCAGCCAGTACGACGGTAGCGCAATGAGCATTGGCTTCAAATCGTCATTCCTGATTGATATACTGAACAATATTTCTTCTCAGAATGTCATTATCGAGTTGGCCGATCCTTCACGTGCAGGAGTTATCGTACCGGAGGAACAGGATGAAAATGAAGACTTGCTGATGTTGCTGATGCCTATGATGCTGAATGATTAATAATTCGGAGATTTGAAAAATTTTAAAGATGAAACTGAACTTAAAGAATCCTCTGGTATTTTTCGATTTGGAAACTACCGGAACAAATATAAACACCGATCGCATTGTTGAAATCTGCTATCTGAAAGTATATCCTAACGGAAATGAAGAAGCAAAGACATTGCGTATCAATCCGGAAATGCATATTCCGGAAGCATCGTCTGCTGTACATGGTATTTTCGATGCCGATGTAGTAGACTGCCCTACTTTCAAGGAAGTGGCCAAAGACATTGCTAAAGACATTGAGGGAGCTGATATCGCCGGTTTCAATTCCAATCGTTTTGATGTACCGGTACTGGTAGAAGAGTTTCTCCGTGCTGGTATTGATATCGATCTTACCAAGCGTAAATTTGTCGACGTACAGGTTATCTACCATAAACTTGAGCAGCGTACTCTTTCGGCTGCCTATAAGTTTTATTGCGGCAAGAACTTAGAAGACGCTCATACTGCTGAAGCCGATACACGTGCCACTTATGAAGTTTTGAAGGCACAGCTCGACCATTATCCTGAAGTATTGGAAAACGATATCAATTTTTTGTCTGAATATTCTACTTACAGCAAAAATGTAGACTTTGCCGGACGCATAGTGTACGATGATAAGGGAGTGGAAGTATTCAATTTTGGGAAATACAAAGGTATACCGGTAAGTGAAGTTTTGTTGCGTGATCCGGGATATTACGGCTGGATAATGAATGGAGACTTTACCCTGAATACAAAAAATGTTCTGACAAAAATCAGATTACGTGAAAACGGTCTGACCAAATAATATGATGAAAGGAAAGAAAATAGTATTAGGTATCACAGGTAGTATTGCGGCCTATAAAGCTGCTGTCCTGACAAGAGGGCTAATTAAAAAAGGTGCGGAAGTACAGATTGTCATTACTCCGGCAGGTAAAGAGTTTATCACTCCTATTACCCTGTCTGCCCTAACCAGCAAACCGGTCATCAGTGAATTCTTTTCACAGCGTGATGGAACATGGCACAGCCATGTAGACTTGGGATTATGGGCTGATGCCATGATTGTTGCTCCAGCTACAGCTTCTACCATCGGAAAGATGGCACATGGTATTGCCGACAATATGCTTGTCACTACATACCTGTCGATGAAAGCACCTGTATTCGTAGCTCCGGCAATGGATCTCGATATGTTTGCTCATCCTTCCACCCAGCACAATCTAGACATTCTCCGTTCATATGGTAATCATATTATCGAGCCTGCAGCAGGCGAACTGGCTAGCCATCTGATTGGAAAAGGTCGTATGGAAGAGCCTGAAAAGATAATTGAAATATTAGAACAATTCTTTGCTTCGCGTCAGGATCTGCTGGGACGAAAGGTGGTCATTACAGCAGGACCAACTTACGAAAAGATTGACCCGGTACGTTTTATCGGCAATTACTCATCGGGAAAGATGGGATATGCACTGGCTGAAGAGTGCGCAGAGAGAGGAGCTGAAGTTACATTGATCAGTGGCCCTGTCGGCTTGAATCCAGTACATCCTAATATTCATCGCATCAGTGTAGAAAGTGCTGCGCAGATGCATCAGGCAGCAATCTCTTCTTTTTCGTCTGCTGATGCAGGTATTTTGTGTGCTGCTGTAGCCGATTTCACCCCCGAAGAATGTAGCAATCAGAAAATCAAGCGTGGAGAGGATGATCTGGTAATCCGTCTGAAACCTACACACGATATTGCATCCGAACTGGGTAAGATGAAAACAGAAAATCAGCGCCTTGTCGGTTTTGCTCTTGAAACAAACGATGAAATTGCTCATGCTCAATCAAAACTGGAACGTAAGAATCTTGATTTCATTGTAATGAACTCACTGAACGATGCTGGTGCCGGTTTTCGTTGCGATACTAATAAGATCTCTATTATCGATGCTCAAGGCATTACCTCCTATTCACTTAAACCGAAAAAAGAAGTTGCCAAAGACATTGTAGACAAACTGGTGTCGCTATTCAGATAAACAGATATACTGACTATGTTACAATCTATTCATATACAAAATTATGCTTTAATCGATCGGCTCGACATCGATTTTACTTCCGGTTTCTCTGTTATTACAGGCGAGACCGGTGCGGGAAAGTCTATTATATTAGGAGCCATCGGGCTGCTGCTTGGACAACGTGCCGATGTGAAAGCAATCAAAAACGGGGCTTCCAAATGTGTGGTAGAAGCCAAATTCCGTATTGCCACTTACGACATGGAAGCATTCTTTGAGGAGAACGAAATTGAATATGAACCGGAAGAGTGTATCATTCGCCGGGAATTGTCGGCCAATGGAAAAAGCCGTGCTTTCATCAACGATACACCGGCTTCTCTTGCACAAATGAAAGTGTTGGGCGAACGATTGATAGATGTACATAGCCAACACCAGAATTTGTTGCTCAATAAAGAAGGGTTTCAGTTGAATATTCTCGATATATTGGCACAAGATGATAAAGAGCTTTCCGACTATCACCGACTGTATACTGACTATAAACAGGTAAGCCGAGAACTTGAAGAATTTATTGCTCAAGCTGAGAAAAGCCGCCAGGACGAAGATTATATCCGTTTCCAACTTGAACAGTTAGAAGATGCCGACCTGAAAGAAGATGAGCAAACTTCTTTGGAACAGGAAGCGGAAACTCTAAGTCACGCAGAAGATATAAAGGCAGGACTTTATAAAGCCAGTCAACTGATAGACGGTGATGAAAGCGGAAGTCTGTCCTTAGTTAAGGAAGCGATGCAGACACTCCAGAGTGTATCGCGGGTATATAC
This sequence comes from Phocaeicola sp. HCN-40430, assembly GCF_037890285.1. Classification (NCBI taxonomy): domain Bacteria; kingdom Pseudomonadati; phylum Bacteroidota; class Bacteroidia; order Bacteroidales; family Bacteroidaceae; genus Phocaeicola; species Phocaeicola sp. HCN-40430. The sequence continues at coordinate 26,847 of NZ_JBBKBS010000018.1, read as the reverse complement.
CCCGTCACAAGAATGGGGAGAACGGCTGAACAGTTGCTACATCGAACTGAAAGACATCTCCCGTGAAATATCCGGTGCTCAAGAGGAAATTGAATTTAACCCAGCCCGATTGGATTTCGTAAACGAACGGTTGAATCTCATTTACAATCTGCAGCAGAAACACCGGGTAGATTCAGTAGAAGCATTGATTGAACTGACAGACAAATATCGCAATCAGTTGAACACCATTACCTCTTTTGATGAAACCATTGTCAAACTGAATAAGCGGAAAGAAGACTTGTACGCACAAGTGCTGGCACAAGCTGCCGTCCTTACCGAATGCCGTAGTCGTTCGGCTCGTCAGATTGAAGAACAAATGCAAGCATTACTTATTCCATTGGGTATGCCTAATGTCCGTTTTGCTGTAGAAATGACTACACGCAAAGAGCCGGATGCCAAAGGAATGGATAGTGTAACTTTCCTCTTCTCGGCCAACAAAAACGGGACACTTCAGAATGTAGCATCCATTGCATCGGGTGGAGAAATTGCCCGTGTCATGCTTTCATTAAAAGCAATGATTGCCGGTGCTGTGAAACTCCCCACCATCATTTTCGATGAAATTGACACAGGTGTATCTGGTTCCATCGCCGAAAAGATGGCACTCATTATGCAGGATATGGGAAAGCAGAACCGTCAGGTAATCAGCATTACCCATTTGCCGCAAATTGCTGCCCGTGGTATCGCACATTACAAGGTATATAAAGAAGATACGGAAACCGGTACGAACAGCCACATCCGTTTGCTTACCCGTGAAGAACGTGTTCGCGAAATAGCCAATATGCTAAGTGGCTCTACCCTTACAGAAGCAGCTCTTAATAATGCGCGGGCACTTTTAGGATTTAATTAGAAATAACTTTAACAGGAAGATATGATAGAAAAAAATGAAATGATATTTGGCGTTAGAGCCGTCATTGAGGCTATACAGGCCGGAAAAGAAATAGACAAGGTACTTGTGAAGAAAGATATTCAGAGCGACCTGTCGAAAGAACTCTTTGCTGTACTGAAAGAAACTTTTATTCCTGTACAGCGTGTGCCGGTAGAACGCATCAACCGCATTACCAAGAAAAACCATCAGGGAGTAGTAGCTTTTATCTCTCCTATTACTTATCAGCGCACAGAAGATATTGTTCCTTTCCTGTTCGAACAGGGTAAGAATCCTCTGCTTATCATGTTGGACGGACTGACCGATGTGAGAAACTTCGGAGCCATTGCACGTACATGCGAATGCGCCGGAGTAGATGCCATCATCATTCCTTCTAAAAATAGTGTCAGCGTAAATGCCGATGCCATCAAGACTTCGGCAGGAGCACTACATACTATTCCTGTATGTCGCGAAAACAATTTGACTAATACTATCAAATTCCTGAAAGAAAGCGGATTCAAGATTGTAGCTGCTACCGAAAAAGGAGATTACGACTATACAAAAGCCGAATATAAAGACCCTACCTGTATTATTATGGGAGCTGAAGATACTGGCGTGCCTTACGAACATCTGGCTTTGTGCGACGAATGGATTAAGATCCCATTGTTCGGTTCAATCGAATCACTGAATGTATCGGTTGCTGCAGGTATTCTGATTTATGAAGCTGTAAAACAGCGTGGATTTGATAACGAAGCACAGTAATATTTTACAACTATTCACCATGAAAAAGATATATCTTCTTCTTATCGGAGGATTCTGCTTCCAGACGATGTTTGCCCAAAGTCTGCCCAAATGGGCCAATAAGGCAAAGAAAGCTGTTTTCTCTGTTGTTACTTATAATAAAGACAATAAGATTCTGAACACAGGAAATGGTTTTTACATCGATGAAAGCGGAACAGCTGTATCCGATTACACCTTGTTTAAAGGTGCTCATCATGCCGTAGTGGTTACAGCCGATGGCAAGGAACTCCCGGTAAAATGCATTATGGGAGCAAACGATCTTTACGATGTGGTCAAGTTCAAGACCGAAACAGATAAAAAGACTGTAGCACTTCAACCTGCTTCACAGGCAGTGCCTCAAGGAGCTACTGTATATCTTCTTCCCTATTCTACCCAGAAAGCAGTCAACGGACAGAGCGGAAGTGTAGAAAAGGTAGACACCATCGGAAACAATGCATATTATTATACCATACAGATGCAGACTGGTGATAAAACTGTAAGCTGTCCCATAATGAATGCTGAAGGAGAAGTCTTAGGACTTATCCAGAAAAATGCCGATGCAGAAAGCAAAGTAAGCTATGCCGTAGGTATCAGTTATGTTTCTTCACTCAGCATCAATGCACTTTCCGGCAACGATTATACTTTAAATTCCATAGGTATCAAGAAAGGATTGCCTGAAGACGAATCACAAGCTCTGGTTTACTTATATATGATGTCTTCTCAGCTTAATCGGGAGCAATATCTGGAGTTGCTGAACGACTTTATTACACAGTATCCTCGCAATATGGAAGGGTATCAGCGTCGTGCAGCTTTGTATATGGAATATCGTGATGATACCCACAATGCTTTGGCAACACAAGATTTAGAACACATGCTGGAGGTAGCCTCCAAGCCTGATGAAGCTCATTTCAACATTGCCAAGTTGCTTTATAACTATCAGATTAATCTGAACGGAGCACAAGCTTATGCCAGTTGGACATACGAACGTGCTTTAGAAGAAATCAACAAAGCTCTTGAAATAGCACAGGAGGGCGTGTATTACCAGGTACAGGGCGATATCTATTTCGCTATGCAAAAATATGCCGAAGCTTACGCAAGTTATGAAAAGGTAAACCAATCTTCTATGGCATCGGCTGCCACATTCTATGCAGCTGCGAAAACGAAAGAACTGATTAAAGATGTAGACAAGAATGAAGTCATTGCATTAATGGATAGTGCTGTAGCCCGATTCAACGAACCTTATGGCAAGGATGCAGCTCCTTATCTGTACGAGCGTGCCCGTATGAAGAACGAACTGAAGAAATACCGCGAAGCCGTAATCGACTACAATCACTTCTACGATGCCATGATGGGACAGGTTTCTGCTGAATTTTATCTGATACGTGAACAGGCAGAAATGCAGTGCCGTATGTATCAGCAGGCCATCAACGATATCAACAAGGCTGTAGAACTTGAACCCAAGAACGTAGATTTGTGGATTGAAAAGGGAGGCGTACATTTGCGTGTCAATCAGGCAGAAGAAGCAATGAAGGCACTTCGTACGGCTCTTTCTCTCGATCCGAAAAATGCACCGGCTTACCGTATGTTAGGTTATTGCCAAGTACAGCAGAAAAACACTAAAGAAGGTATAGCCAATTTGCAGAAAGCTAAAGAACTGGGTGACACCGTTGCTGATGAATTATTGAAGAAGTACAATAAATAATTTTGATGATATTTATAGAATAAGCCGGGCATTGCAGTCCGGCTTATTTTGTATATATATCCTCATCTGCTTTTTAAGAGACGACTATTTAACATCGGGATTTTCATATTTAGGACTATTATTTTCCTTTAAAGAGAACCATGAGTTTTACCTTACCCGTACATCGGTTTACGCGACTATTCACGTGAGCTAACGTGACTATTCACGTAAGCCAACGCGATTAGTCACGTTAGCTCACGTGAATAGTCGCGTTTTTTAGTACATATACCATATATAAAAGTCCCACGGAAAAAAAAAGAGCTATTAAAAGAAAGACAAATTCAAGAGAGAAAAAATATCATCTTACATATTATAAAGTGTAATCGCACACCTTATAACATGTAAGATGATTGGTAGAAGTTACTTCTTACACAAATCCTTATAATCACAATACAAACATTTTTCCGGTATTTCGGTCTGACGGAAAGGAATATCCGGATGGAAGATTTCTTCCAACAGTTCTTTTAATCTTCCTCTGAATTCTTCTTCATGTTGTGCAAAGTCGGTTACTTCTTCTTTGCTCTTACGCGGTTCTCCCATACGTACTATCGGAGAATAATCGGCAGAAGCAGCACGGTGTATATAGAGCAGAGCCGGTGCTACTTTACGGGAATCGTTCTTTTCACGCAACTGCTTACAAATGAGTGAAGCATAAAGAAAAGTCTGGAAGATGTAATTAGAGCGTTTCTTGTCGGGTACGAAAAGTGACTCTACATTAGCAGGAATATCTGCATCTCCCCCTGTCTTGTAGTCTACAATACGCAAAACATTATCTTTGGCATCCATACGGTCGATAATTCCTCCAATACGCGAACGGATTATTCCTTTTGGAGTCTGTATTTCTGTAGGTTCGAAGACCGGATATTCCGATGCTACAAAAGTAAACGGAGCATGGCGCAGGTCGTTTCGCAACAACTGGCGAATGTATTTTACGATAACGGCAGAATTAATGAGCTGTACTCCGTTGTATTCCGGCTTTTCATCGGGTTTTACATGAAAGAAAAGGCGTTTAAACGCATCATCTACATAATTCTGCACACGGATTTCATCTTTCAGCAGAGCCTCGATAGCATCTTTGTTTATCACCTTTCCGTGCGTAGTCAAATCTTTGTAAATATGCTCTGCCGCATCGTGGAAAATGGTTCCAAACGTAGCCGAATCGATTTCACCGGTTACTTCATCAGGCAAGGAGAGTCTGGCTACGGCACGATAATAAAACTTTAGAGGACAATCCAAATAGTAATTCAAAGCAGAAGGAGAAAGTACGGCCTTGGGATTGACCCGAACATCGAACAAGCTCTGCATACGTTTCATGACTTCCGGTGTCTTTTCTACCACAATAGGCTGAGAACCTTGAGGCGACTGTGCTGCTTCCAGATGGGCACGTTTTACGGTATACCCCCACTCGATAAGGAACTGGAGCATGAAACGCGACAATTCTCCGCGGTTAATGCCATCGGTAGCAGTATTATACATCATGGTTACTTTTTCGGCACGCTGTATCATACGATAGAAATAGTAAGCATAAACCGCAATCTTGTGTTCGATGGTAGTCATACCAAAGGCTTTTCTCAAGTTGTAGGGAATGAAAGACGAATCGCCTCCTGATTTGGGAAGCTGTCCTTCGTTGACAGAAAGCAATACCAGATGACGAAAATCGAGGTTACGGGTTTCCAATACCCCCATTACCTGCATACCGATAGCTGGTTCGCCATGGAAAGGAATGCTAGCCGTAGCCAATACACGAGTAAGCAAACGTTTTAGTGTAGGAAATTGAACGGTTAGTTCACCACTTTCTACTAAGGTATGGAAACGATTGACCAACGTGTAAGCTTTGAACAATGATTCGCGATACAACTGATCGAAGGCCGCTCCTGCCCCACTTCCCTGCTTGTTGTATAATGCCGCTACTTGCTTCAAAGCCTCTCCCAAGAGTGTACACAAACCTAAATTGGTTGTCTGAGGTTCGAACAGCAGTTCCAGTACTGCATCTTTCTTCAGCTCCGAAGGAAGTGGATAAAAACGATTGTCATGAATCAAAGTCTTTTCAAGTTCCTCTGCCATAGCAGACAATTGCCGGGTATACGAGTGGCGCAACAGACTGAGGACTTCGGCAAAACGGTATCTGCCATTGGTTGCATTGTATCCTGCCACATGAAGCTCCATCAGCGAATTGATGAAACTATATGCCGGAGTCTGCGACAAAGGAAATCCCATCGTAATGTTGATGTGACGAATATTGTCTGGCAAAGCATGCAGCACAGGCTGCAACAAGGCTTCGTTGCACAATACTACAGCGGTTTCTTTTTCCTGTTCGGTAAGATTTTCCCGAATCCACTGAGGCAGATAACGTACCTGACCGTTCTCTGTAGGCGACTCGATGAAGGTTACCTCTTTAGGATGATTCAGATGGTCGAAGAAGGAAGCCGGCAACTCTGAAGGAAAATCACGAAGATTGCGACGGATAAATTCTCCTGCTTCATGCGGAGTTTTATTCAAATAGAATACATCGTAATCCCAGTAGAACCAAGCTTTTCCTGCAGCATTCAACTTTTCGAACAGACGGTGCTCTACTTTGTTCAAGACGTTGAATCCCACAAATACATATTTTTTGTAAGAAAGCTGTTCAATATCTAATTCATCGATTACACGACGATAGAGCATTCCTTCGTATGCCAATTTCTGACCGGCCAACAATGCCCTATACTGCGTATAGATATCGCCCAGCACATCCCAAAGGGAAATAAAGCGTTGTTTAAGCTCCGTTACCTGATTGATAGAGAAATTCTTGAAGAACTGACTGATGGCCTCTTTCTGTCCTTCTTCAAGAAAATCGTAATCATCCATCAAAGCATTCAGATCTTTCAGGTTACTGAACAGGGCCTTCGTGTCCACCAGGTTCTTGTCGGCATCATCGAAATCGCCAATCAGCATTTCTCCCCAGAAATAAAATTCGTCCAGCGTTTCCTTGCTACCCGTCACCTCTCGGAAGATTTTATATAAATCGCATACCAGTTTTACCGGATCGCCCACGGTCCAGTCGGACGACTGGCGGAAAAGTTCGCTGATACTGACATAAGAAGGCGACCAAAGAGGACGGTCGGCTTCCTTGGCCAGATATTCGTCAAAGAACAATCCGGCACGCTTATTGGGAAAGACCACGGCTACATCTGTAAAATCACCACCGGTCTTCTGATATAAATCGTGTGCTACTTGCTGTAAAAAAGTTTCCATACGCATTCCGTTCTTTTTATACTTTTCTTTATCAGATGGCTTCCAGTTCGTTGGCAAATACATACCATAAATAGCCTTCCACATGGGTATATCCCATAGAAATAAGCAAGTCCATATATTCGCGCACCTGACGATTGTAAATATCTTTTTTCTTACCAAACTTGAAATCAATGACTACAACCTTGTCTTTCTTCATCATAACACGGTCCGGACGACGGGTCTGTACCTTTCCGTCAGCATCGGTATAGATAATGGCACATTCGTTGTATAGTTTCCACTCACCGTTGTACCATTCTCTGACACGCGGATTATGCAAAGCCCATGCAGCCAGTTTACGGATTTGCTCTTCCTGTTCTGCCGATTCGATAATGCCTTCGAAACGAAGTCGTTCAATGGCTTGCGGAAGATCGCTCTCCTGCCCGATAGAAGCAAAAAGGTGATGCAACAATTGTCCCTGACGAATGTAACGGCTTTCCTTGTCTTCTTCTTCATCGCCTCGTATGAAATCGGCTGAACGGTTGGATTGTTTGAACTCCACTTCTGTTTCCAAAGATTCGATAGTGATGGGAAGGGCTTCGGCTTCGGTAGTCAGACGGTTGGCAGACGTAGTTTTTTTCTTCGAAGTATCCGACAGGCAAAGTGTACCATATTCATAGATTTCCTCTCCTTCTATGGAAGAATCATCCTCTTCTTCTCCAGCAGATGTAGCAGCAGAGGAAGAAAAAAGCGATACCTGAGGCAATGCTTCGGAAAGAAGTCCGGATACCGTTCCACGCTGATTGGCTTTTCCCCAGATGATAAGGTTTTTACAAGCACGTGTAAATGCTACGTAAAGCAGATTCAGGTTGTCTACCCAAAGTTGCAAACGTTCTTCCCGGTAACTGTTCCTGTAAATGGATTCTGCCATATTTGCCGAATAGTTTACCGGAACAAGATCAAGCTCGTTGAAAGGAGGAAGATCGGTTTCATCGCCTGTACCGGCTACCGAACACCAGATAAGATGATTGTTGGTTTCGTTCTCCATCTTCCAGTCACAGAATGGAATCAGTACCGTATGATATTCCAATCCCTTCGATTTGTGGATAGAAAGAATACGGATACCGTCAATTTCTCCGGAAGGAATGGTTTTCTCGTGCAATTTTTCATCCCAATGCGCAATAAATGCCGTCAGTTCCGAAGAATTGTTCTGCAGATAATCGGTTACCGCATCATAGAAAGCACAGAGATAAGCTCCCTGATCTTTTATCTCTTGCAAATTGAAAAGGAGGAAGAGTTTCTCCAGCAGTTCGTAAAGAGGCATAAGTCGTAATACAGCGATTTGTAACATAAATCCTGCCGGAAGATAATCTTCAATCCGGTTAAGCAGGACAGTATTCAGGTCGACTGATTTATGCAATACTTCCTGCTGATAGGATACCGCCAGACGCGCTTGAGCAATACGGTCGTCGGGAGTAACGAGATAGCGCAAGGCATCAATCATCATGCATACAGCAAGTGAGGCATCCAGACGAAAGGCTTCGTCGGATACAATACGATACGGAGTATATTTATCAAAATAATCGGCTACAGCTGGAATAGCTTTGTTCTTTCTCACCAGAATGGCAATATCGTTTACTTGCACCCCTTGTCCTACCAATGTGTCCACTTCACGGGCCAGTTCTTCCAGCATACGGTCTGCATAAGGATGCTCCTTGCTATCAGCCAGAAAACTGATTTTGATGTATCCTTCTTCGGCTTTCTTGGCAGTTTGCTGGCAGACATCGCTATACGCATTCATCAGTTGGGTACAAGGCTCTCCCGATTCTTCCTCATAGCGGTCGTTCAGCACCTGGCAGGCTGCTGTAAATAATTCGTTATTAAAACGGATGATGTTGGCTTCGCTACGCCAATTGGTAGCAAGTGTACATTCCTGGGTACGAAAAGCCGGGTCTTTATCCAAATTCGCCAAGATACGCCAGTCACCGCTTCGCCAACGATAAATACTTTGTTTGATATCGCCCACAATCAAACTCCCCTCCTTCTTCGACAAACTTTCCTGTAAAAGCAGACGGAAGTTTTCCCATTGCATACGTGAAGTATCCTGAAACTCATCAATCATCACCGTATCGATAGTGGTTCCTATTTTCTCGTATACAAACGAAGCATCTCCCTCCCGAATCAGGCTATGCAACAGATTGTTGGTATCCGAGAGCAAAAAACGATTGTGTTCCTGATTCTGCAAGCGTACTTCATCGTCGATATGAGCCAGCAGACGAAGATTATTGAGATGGCGGAGCGAAAGATCACAGGAATTGACTATCAGATTGTTGCGAACACGGAATTTTTCTGCTTCTCCCAATAGAGGAATCAGTTCATTCGCAGCAAGTGAACGGATAGTATCCCGATAAGAAGATGTTTTGGTTGTCCAGTTATCCTCGCTTTCAAGACATTTTTCTACCGTAGCATTGCGAATATCATTCGCCAGATATCCGTTCGAAAGCTTGTTAAAGTAACTTCCTATCCCTCTCGAACCATTCTTCAGATCGGCCGGACTCAGGCCGTTTGCTTCCAGCAAACCAATGAACTGTTCGCTGAATCCTTTCATCTGTTCTAACGCTTCTTCGCGAAGGTCCTGTAACTGCTTGCGGTAATGAGGAATGAACTGAGGGTCGGCCAATTTTTTACGGAGTCCTTTTCCTTTCTCCAGGTATTCTTCATCGAAGATGTTCCGACCAAAATTCTTGATTTCTCCCGATACATTCCAACGCTTGTCATCGGCTATTCGCTCTTCAATATACTCTAAAAGCCAATACAATACCGGTGAACGGCGATCCAACTTTTCGATAAGAGTATCTACCGCATCACTCAGCACTTCCGCATTATTCAGTTCTACCGAAAGATTGGCACCCAACTCCAGTTCGCGGGCCAGATTACGCATAACCGACTGGAAAAAAGAGTCGATGGTTTCGATGCGGAAGCGGCTATAATCGTGAATAATATAGTGCAAGGCTTCATCTGCCGCCTGTCTCACTTCTGCTTCGGTCTTCGAAGTACGGCGAACGATTTCCTGCAAATAATTATCCGAACCTTTGTCTTTTGTAGCAATACCGTACAGCTGACTTAAAATACGGTCTTTCATTTCCGTAGTAGCTTTGTTGGTAAAGGTTACGGCCAATATTTTGCGATAAGCGTGAGGATCTTGTATGAGTTGAGTTATGAATTGTATAGCCAGCGTAAAGGTCTTTCCAGAACCTGCCGAGGCCTTATAAACTAATAATCGGGGATCTTGCTCCATATCTTTCTGTGTAAATTAGCTGAACACAAAGATAAGAAACCTTCGGGAATATATACAGACTTCCCTTCAAACAATTAGAAGAATAAATGCAGCAAGAAGTAGTATGACCAGTAAAATAGCACCGAGGAAAATCAAAGTAAAACGGAAGAAATGCTTCCTTTCTGCAGACTCCCGGATTTGAGTCTGATGCATAATTTCCGATAAATCTTCGGAAGTGATATCAGGTAAAGGTGAGGCTTCTTTTACCGACAGCAGACGTTGGTGTATGGTATGCAAGCGCTCCTTGCTTACCTTACGGAGTTCACGGTTCTCTTTGTCCCGACGAAGCATATCGTTGATACAGCCTAAGGTTCCCATTGTAAAAAGAGTGTAAGGTTATTTCTTAAAGATAAGCAATAAATAACGTCACTCCAAACTACACTCGTTAAAATATCTTGGCTTATAATCACAGCTATACTTCTTCGGGACTTATCAAAACCTGTATATGGCCAAAAGAATATTACTTTTCGAGCATGTGCAATGCTTTACAAAGCTGATCAGGACACGAAGTAGGGCGACCTCCGCAGCGGATTCCCTCCAGACGACTAATCACATCCTCTACCGTCATTCCTTTTACCAAAGCACTGATGCCTTGCAGATTGCCATTACATCCTCCAATGAAATGTACCTCCTGTACTACACCATTTTCTACTTCCACTTCAATCAGTTTACTGCATGTACCTTGAGTAGTATAATTGATTCGCATATTAATCAGAATAAAAAGTGTAAAATAAAAGAAACTGTAGCAGAACAAAAGCAGCAAGGCACTTGTCCTGATACAGTTCCTACTTTGTCTTATTATCGTTCAGACACAGAAAAGATTATTCTTCTTCCGGTTTCATGTTTGTATACACGGTCTGTACGTCGTCGAACTCTTCCAGACGTTCAATCATCTTGTCGATAGTTTCACGCTGTTCCGGAGTTACATCTTTCAAGTCGTTCGGTACATAAGTAAATTCACCACCGACATCTTCGAAACCACATTCTTCCAGGTGCTTCTGGATCAAAGAGTAGCTCTTCGGATCACCGTAGATAGTGATTGTACCTTCTTCTGTATCTTCATCGAATTCATCTTCCACGTTGTAGTCAATCAAGTCGAGAATCAGTTCTTCCATATCCAGTCCGTCTTTCTTCTTGAAAGTGAACACACACTTATGGTCGAACAAGAAAGCCAGTGAACCTGTAGTACCTAAGTTACCACCAAACTTGTTGAATACAGAACGAACATCAGCAACTGTACGTGTAGTATTATCGGTCAATGTATCTACAAATACAGCTACTCCATGAGGACCGTATCCTTCGTAAGTCATGCTCTTGTATTCGCTCTGGTCTTTACCCATTGCGTTTTTGATAGCACGTTCAATGTTATCCTTCGGCATGTTTTCACGCTTACAAGTAGCGATTACCGAACGCAATGTCGGGTTATTTTCCGGTTCCGGACCGCCTGCTTTTACCGCAATAGCGATTTGTTTACCCAGACGTGTAAAGGTCTTTGCCATGTGACCCCATCTTTTCATTTTGGCAGCTTTTCTATATTCAAACGCTCTTCCCATTGGATAGTATATTTTAGTTTATTTTTAATGAAATTTCTTGTCTTTATTCTTTTCCAGCTTTCTACATTTCACGAAGGCCAGACAAGCGATAGTTGCGCATACTAATCCACCGGCTATTGCCAGGATATTCCTCCAGGTCTCATTGGCAGAAAAGTAATACAATACTTTGCCCGCCTGTACCGTGAGAAGAAAGAACAGCACAAAAGCAGCTGTATATTTCCTTTTCTCCTTGATATGATAGTCCGGTTTGATTTCGGTACGCATAAAGTTTTTCTTTTTTATCGCAAAACAGCTCCCAGCTTATTCTGCAAGTTGGCAATAAGTTTCTGCATTACCTTGTCAATCTGCTTATCATTCAAGGTTGCATTTTCATCCTGAAGCATAAAGCTTACAGCATAGCTCTTCTTGCCCGCTTCCAGATTCTTGCCTTCGTATACATCGAACAGTTCTACGCTCTTCAATAATTTCTTATCTGTTTCGTAAGCTATCTTTTCGATTTCGGCAAACTGTACACCTTTGTCTATCAGCAGAGCGAGGTCGCGTTTTACGGCCGGGAACTTCGATATTTCGCGGAAAGAAACCGTATTGCCCTTGATAGCTTTCATCAGTTCCTTCCAGTTCAAATCGGCATAATATACTTCGTTGTCAATATCGAATGCCTTCTGAATCTTCTTGCAAACTATACCGAAAGTAGCCAGCAACTTACCGCCACGGGTATGTACTGAAATGGCTACTGAATAAATATCATCAGTCAAGTTTCCAAATACCAGTCCTCCGAAGTTTACACCCAAACGACGGAAGATATTCAGCACATGAGCCTTCAGTTCGTATACAGACATGTTTTCATCGGCATGTGCCCATGAGTTGCTTACACGTTTACCGGTCATCCACAAACCTAAGTGCAACTCTTCCGAGTAAGCAGCCAATACTTTTTCAGGATTTCTTTTCTCTGCATTGAAGTGATAGCAGTTACCGAATTCAAAGAACTTCAGATCGGCATTCTTGCGGTTGGCATTATGCTGGATGCTTTCCAAACCACCAAAGAGCAGTGTGGCACGCATTACATTCAAGTCGTTGCTCAACGGGTTCATCAGACGAACCAGATTTTCCGGCTTGTAAGTTTCCAGTCCTTCATAATAAGCAGCACCGGTAAGAGAGTTGTTCAGAATTTCATTGAAGCCACAACCTACCAGCTGTTCTGATACCAGATTCTGAAGTTTTACCGACTTGTCTACATCGCCTTTTACGCTCAGGCTTGATTTTACAGAAGTAGGAATCTCTACATTATTATATCCGTAAATACGGAGAATATCTTCTACCACATCACACGGACGCTGTACATCCACACGATAAGGAGGAACAAGCAGAGACAAACCTGTTTCTGTTTCTTCTGCAATCTTCATCTCCAGGCTGGTTACGATGCTTTTTACAGTTTCCTTCGGAATCTCCTTACCAATCAGCGAATTGACATAAGCATATTCCAAATCTACCTTAAAGTCAGCAATCGGAGTCGGGTATACATCCTTGATTTCCGAAGCAATTTCTCCTCCGGCAAGTTCTTTCACCAGCAATGCAGCTTCTTTGAGTGCATAAATAGCACCATTCGGATCCACACCACGTTCGAAACGGAAAGACGAGTCAGTACTCAATCCGTGACGACGCGCGGTCTTACGCACCCAAGTAGGATGGAAGTAAGCACTTTCAAGGAATACATCCTTGGTTGTTTCTGTGGTACCGGAATCCAATCCTCCGAATACACCGGCAATACACATCGGTTCTTCAGTATTGCAAATCATCAGGTCGCGTTCTGAAAGTGTACGCTCTACTTCGTCCAAAGTCACAAACTTGGTACCTTCAGCACAAGTCTTCACTACAATCTTGCCACCTTTAATCTTGTCGGCATCGAAGCAGTGCATAGGCTGTCCGTACGCATGAAGGATATAGTTGGTAATATCCACAATGTTGTTGATAGGACGTACACCGATAAGACGGAGTTTGTTCTGCAACCATTCAGGACTTTCCTTTACGGTTACGTTCTTGATGGATACACCTGCATAGCGCGGACATGCTTCTGCATTTTCCACTACCACATCAATATCCATGTCATGGTTATCTACCTTGAAAGCTTCTACAGACGGACGCTTCAAAGTAGCCTGATGACCATTCTGACGCAACCACGCATAAAGGTCGCGAGCTACACCATAGTGAGAACAAGCATCTGCACGGTTTGGAGTGATGTCTACTTCCAGTACATAGTCGCTCTTGATGTTATAATAGTCTTTTGCCAAAGTACCGGGAACCACATCGTCCGGTAATACAATGATACCTTCGTGACTTGTACCAATACCAATTTCATCTTCAGCACAAATCATACCGTTCGATTCTACTCCGCGAAGTTTTGATTTCTTAATGGTAAAACATTCATCGCCATCGTAGAGCTTTGTTCCCAGCGTAGCTACTACTACTTTCTGTCCGGCAGCTACATTGGCTGCACCACACACAATCTGTACAGGTTCTCCCTGTCCCAGATTTACAGTAGTAATATGCATATGGTCGGAATTAGGATGCGGTTCGCAAGTCAGGACCTCACCTATTACGAGGCCTTCCAATCCTCCTTTTATCGATTGAACTTCTTCTACTCCACCTGTCTCCAGTCCGATGGAGGTCAGTGCGGCTGCCACTTCATCAGGTGTCAAATTAAAGTCTACATACTCTTTCAGCCAGTTATAAGAGATATTCATATATATATCATTTTTATAGTTCGCAGAATGTTGCGCAAATTTAATATAAATATTTGGGATAAAAGAGAAAGCCGAAAATAATTTATTCCCCCTTTATCGGAACTGTACAAATGAAACACAGGAAAATTTTTATCCGTAAACATTTCATAACATAAATGGCAATATACGGTAATCTTTTGGCTTTATACGGAAAAAAGAAGTGTCTGCCTCATGATACTTTTGCAGCAAACAAACCAATATAAATACAGTATGAATAATAAAACAATTTTAATGGGTATTGGTGCATGTTGCTTCTCTTTGGCTGTGAATGCACAGAATGGCCCGAGAAACAACAGCAAAAACTTTCCTGAAGCAAATCCCACAAACAAGAAAGTACAACTGTTCGAACAGAAAGAGGAGATATACAAGCTGAACTATACAAAAGATGTGGTATACGCAACCAAAGACGGTGTAGATTTAAAACTTCAGATTGTATCGCCTGCTCCTTACGAAAAATCAGACAAACTGTTTCCCTGTGTACTCTATGTAAGAGGGTCTGCATGGATGAAACAGAATCTGTATACAGATGTTCCTCAGATTTCGGCACTGGCCAAACGCGGATATGTAGTAGCTATCGTAGAGTACCGCTCTTCGGACATCGCTGTATTTCCGGCACAACGGAATGATGCTATCTCTGCTATAAATTTCATGAGAGACAATGCAGCCAAATACCATATCGACTCCAACAATATTTTTGTATGGGGAAGTTCATCGGGAGCACATACTGCACTGTTTACCGGACTGTATCTAAAGTCGGCAGAGGAAAAGAATGATTCTTTACCGGAAATCAACGGTATTATCGCGTACTTTCCGCCAACCGATGTATTGCATCTGAAAGACGATCCTACAGCTGCATCGAAAGGTGATGCCAATAGTCCCGAAGGCCTTCTTATCGGTAAAGTAGCTGTTTGGGATGCACCGGAAAAGGCCAAAGAAGCCAGTCCGTTGTATTACATAAAAGACAATAAGCAGATGCCACCTGTATTCCTTGCGCATGGAACAAAAGACAGAGTGGTTCCTTTTTCACAAGCCGACTTGCTTGCCAACGAACTGGAAAAGAATGGATGCGAATATGAATTTTATGCGCTCAGAAATGCCGACCATGGCAGTTGGCAATTTTGGACAGAAGATATGTTGGATAAAGTAGAAGCCTTTATCGTAAAACATCTCAAGAAATAAACCGATTTTCCTTCTGTCTATTTCCCCCTCTTCCGCCGGTATAACCCACACCTATCCGGCGGATTTTTTATTTTGTCAAAATGATATTGCTCTGTCTTTCCTGCAAATGGCAAATATCCTGAATAAAGTATTATCAAAATGTCAATTTACCCCCTATAAAAACCACCTTTTTTGAGTACAGATACAGAGATGCTCAAAAAAACAAGGCTTTTTCAGGAGTAAAAAAATTCAAAAAGAAAGGACTTTTATTCAATTCGTTATCTTTTCTACTAAATTTCACAGGAGAGGAACCTCATATGTTACCTCAAAGGTATTAATCAATACATTTTCACACTTAAAAGAAGATGTATTTTTTGCCTGAAAACACATCTTGACAGATTAAAATTTCTAAAAAATTATACTCCAAGCTCCTTTTTTTTGCGCAATTAATACCGAATGCAAACGCGACTAGTACCGTAAGCAAACGATACAAGTCGCATCGGGCATCGATACTTGTATCGGAAGGCGATGTGACAAGGTAAAAAAGAGGGATATATAGCGTCCTTTTTCATGCTGTAAAGCATAAAATAAAGTTGTTTTACTAGTCTTTGGAGGCAATTATCTCCATCAAACCCACCCTTTCTTTTCAAAATACGAGTTAGCCTAAATGTTGAAACCGACAAATTATGACAATTAAATAAAGAATTTTCAAACAAAATGATAATGCATACAATCCTCTTTTATACAATTCCATCCCTTTAAAAAAAGAAAGCCCTACCGGTGCATGTCAGCACAACCGGCAAGGCTTTTTATAGAGAAAAGATTCAATCATCAGAACGGAACCTCGGGGATAGGTCCGCCAAACGGATTTTCCTGAGGAATCATATCTGCCGGAGGAGGAGGCACACTGCCCTGTCCGCCTCCATTGTTCATCTTCGAGCGGAGTACCGGAGCTGCTGCATTTTCTCCGGGCATCGGCACAATCATCTCGTCGTCCGGATTCTGGAAACGTGCATATTCTCCGCGGAAGCGCAGCAACACATCGCCCACCGCACCGTTACGGTGCTTGGCTATGATAATCTCGGCCATACCGCGCAAATCGTTTCCACGTTCGTCGGTATATATCTTGTAGTATTCCGGACGGTGAATGAAGCATACCATATCGGCATCCTGCTCGATGGCTCCCGATTCACGAAGGTCGCTCAGCTGCGGACGTTTTCCGTCTATACCTTCACGGTTTTCTACACCACGGTTCAACTGACTCAGGGCAATAATCGGAATGTTCAACTCCTTGGCAAGTCCTTTCAACGAACGCGAAATGGTGCTGACTTCTTCCTGACGGCTACCGAAAGACATTCCGCTGGCATTCATCAGCTGGAGGTAGTCGATGATGATAATCTTTACCCCGTGTTCGCGCACCAGACGGCGTGCCTTTGTACGAAGTTCGAACACGGAAAGAGAAGGCGTATCGTCGACGTACAACGGTGCGTCGTACAATTCCTTTATCTTATAGTCGAGCTGTCCCCACTCGTAAGGTGCAAGCTGTCCGCTCTTGATTTTTTCGCCCGGAATTTCGCAGACGTTCACAATCAGACGGTTGACCAGCTGCACGTTGCTCATTTCAAGCGAGAACAGAGCTACGGGCACCTGATTGTTGACCGCCATATTCTTGGCCATGGAAAGAACGAAAGCCGTCTTACCCATCGCCGGACGTGCCGCGATAATGATAAGGTCGGAGTTCTGCCAGCCGGAAGTCATCTTATCCAGCTGATGGAAACCGCTGGACAATCCGCTCAAACCGTCGGTACGTGCTGCCGCTTTCTGAAGCATTTCATACGCCTCTTGAATGACAGGATTAATCTGCGTATAATCCTTCTTCATGTTCTGCTGGGAAATCTCGAAGAGCTTGCCTTCGGCTTCCTGCATCAGGTCGTCTACATCCTGCGTTTCGTCGAATGCCTTGGTCTGTATATTGCTGGTAAAGGAAATCAGTTCACGAGCCAGAAACTTTTGCGCGATGATACGGGCATGATACTCGATATGTGCCGATGATGCGACCTTTCCACTCAGCTGGGTTACATAGAAAGCACCTCCCACCTCGTCCAGGTCGCCCCTGGTGCGGAGCTGTTCGGTTACGGTAAGGATATCGATAGGCTTCTGCTGGATAGCCAGGTCGGTAATGGCTGCATAAATCAGCTGATGGCGGTGTTCGTAAAAAGACTCCGGACGGAGTATCTCACTCACCAGCGAATAGGCGTCTTTCTCAATCATCAATGCACCCAGCACCGCTTCTTCCAGTTCGGGAGCCTGCGGCTGGAGATGCCCATATTCGTCTACAGGCTTCGTTTTTGCAGCCTTTGGGACGCGTGTCGTTCTTCTCGTTTCTGCCATTTAGGGTATTTTTTATTAAATAGGGGCACAAAGATACATACTTTTACCAAAGTGAAGTAAAAAAGACCACGATAAAATAAGCGCAAAGTATCACTTTCAGTATCGTTCCGAACAGGAATCCCAGGAGCGAACCGATACCCGATTTCAGGGCTACAGACAATCCTTTGTCTCCCAGCAGTTCTCCAATCATCGCTCCGAGAAATGGGCCGAGCAGAAGCCCGTAAGGCAGGAAAAACAGTCCGATGATGGATCCGGCAAAAGCACCCCAGCTCCCCCATTTGGTGCCACCGCTATATTTGCTGCCCCACATCGGAATAAGATAGTCGAGCAGAAGTGAGAGTGCAACCAGTCCCAGCCAGACGAGCAACTGGGAAGTAGAGAACTGAACCCGGTCTGTAAAATGCAATAACAACAAACCTACATACGAAACCGGAGGACCGGGCAAGGCCGGAAGCACACATCCCAGAAAGCCTGTCAGCAGACAGATTATACTTAATACAATTAAAATAATATCCATAATTTAAGTATTTCATTAAATGGTTGATACGCAAAGTTACAGAGAATTTTAAACACAAAAAAGAGTTAATTCAAAACTTTATCGTATATTTGAACAACCTAAAAATACTATAATTATGATTACATTTCCTAATGCAAAGATAAATCTCGGACTTCATATTGTAGAAAAACGTCCGGATGGTTACCACAATCTGGAAACAGTTTTCTATCCTATAAACCTGCAAGATGCACTCGAAGTAAAAGTGCTTGAAAATAGTGAACAGCCTTACAAACTTCATGTCAGCGGTACTGCCATTGAAGGTAATGCGGAAGACAATCTTGTCGTGAAAGCCTATCAGATGCTGAAGGCCGACTTTCCGATGCCGCCGATAGACATTCATCTCTTCAAACATATCCCTACCGGTGCCGGTTTAGGGGGTGGCTCGGCCGATTGTGCCTTCATGTTGAAATTGCTGAATGAAAAGTTCAATTTGAACCTGACCGCTGAAGCATTGGAAACATACGCAGCCCGACTGGGTGCCGATTGTGCTTTCTTTGTCCGTAATACTCCTGTTTTTGCATCGGGTATCGGAAATGTATTCGAACCCATTGACCTTTCCTTGAAAGGATATCACATCGTGCTTATAAAACCGGATATCCATGTGTCTACGAAAGATGCCTATGCAGGTGTTACTCCAAAACGTCCGGAGGTTTCGTTGAAAGAGGTAATCCGTCAGCCTTTGGAAACATGGAAAGAATGTCTGAAAAACGACTTTGAAAGCAGCATCTTCACACGTTTTCCGGAGATTGCAGCCATCAAGGATAAACTCTATGACCTGGGAGCTGTGTATGCTGCCATGAGCGGTTCCGGCTCTGCCGTATATGGTATTTTCAAGAACCCGATAGAAAACGTAGACGAAAAATTCGGAGGTTGCTTCTGTCGTCAGCGCGAATTGTAATCACAATGGAGTGTACTGATAAAATCCATTTCTTTGCGACAGATGTGTGGCCTGCCCCACCCGAAGAATTCACTTATCCGTTTCATTATACCCCTCACCCTCTCACCGAACTTGCCGCACAGGAGGTAGAACGCTATTTGGAAACACAGTCCGAATGGCAGGAAGAACTGAAAAAAGGGAAAATGTTCGGGGTACTGATAGTCCGTACCCCTGAAGGTAGAACGGGATATTTGGCGGCTTTTTCGGGTAATCTGGCAGGACGGAATCTGCATGATTTCTTTGTGCCTCCGGTGTACGATTTGCTATGTCCGGACGGAGTTTTCCGAAAAGGTGAGCAGCGTATTTCGGACATCAACGCACGTATCCGGCAGATGGAAGCAAGTGATGAATATCGAATCTGCCGCCGGCAAGTGGAAGAAGTGCAGGCATCTGCCACCGCACAACTTGCTGCTGCCAAACAAGCCTTGAAAGAGGCAAAGGCCATCCGACAGGCAAAACGGAATACTGTACTTGATGAAGCGGAACTGGAAGCGCTGGTCCGGGAAAGCCAGTTCCAGAAAGCAGAGTTAAAACGCCTGGAAAGACGATTGAAGCAGGAAGTAGAGGAAAAGACAAGGGCTCTGAACAATATTGAACAAACGATAGCAGCTTTGAAGGAAGAACGCAAGAAATCTTCGGCTGAACTTCAACGCTGGATATTCGGGCAGTTTCAGATGCTGAATGCAAATGGGGAGAAAAAAGATTTGTGTGAAATTTTCAAAGATACCCCACAGGGTACACCTCCCGCCGGTGCAGGAGAATGTGCCTTGCCCAAGCTCTTGCAATATGCTTACCAGAACCACTTGCATCCGCTTGCTATGGGAGAATTTTGGTGGGGTATGTCACCCAAAGACGAGATACGGCATCACGGACATTTCTATCCTTCGTGTAAAGGAAAATGCGAACCGATACTGAAACACATGTTAGTAGGACTGAAGGTGGAAAAGAATCCGCTCGACGAGAATGTACATAGCCAGACTCCACTGGATATTGTGTATGAGGACGAATGGATAGTTGTGGTAAACAAGCCAGCCGGTATGCTTTCTGTTCCGGGCAAAAACGATCTGGACTCCGTCAGCCAGCGGTTAAGTGAATATCTTCCCCATGCTACCGGTCCGCTCATTGTGCATCGGCTCGACATGGCTACATCGGGATTGCTGCTTGCAGCTAAAAGCAAGGAAATACACCAGCAATTGCAGGCTTTGTTTGAAACACGGAATATCCGCAAACGATATACAGCCATACTGGACGGTATACTTCCTCTTGATGAGGGCGTAATTGATTTACCTCTTTGTCTGAATCCATCGGACCGCCCCCGGCAGATGGTAGATTATACGTATGGGAAGCCTGCCATCACACGGTATAAGGTAAACAAGAGAGAAAACGAGAGAACTTACGTTGATTTCTTTCCACAAACCGGACGTACCCATCAGTTACGGGTACATTCGGCACATCCTCTGGGCTTGAATTGCCCGATTACCGGGGACGAACTGTATGGACGAAAATCGGCGAGACTGTATCTGCATGCGGCCGAATTATCGTTCGTACACCCTGTGACGGGTAAACTTCTTACCATTCAGAAAGAAGCTGATTTCCCTTCTTTTCCCTCCGGTGATTTTTCATCCCAATTGCCATAAAAAAATCCTGATAGTGTAACAGAACATTACACTATCAGGATTTTTTTATCATTCTATCCCATTACCTTCTCATGATACGCCTGAAATCGTCTACAATCTGACGTCCCATATTGACTCGGGTACTATCCACTTTACGGATTTCTACCGGAGTAACAGCATCCTTGTATTTGGCTTTTCCTATCTTGAATTTCATTTTATCCATGTTTCCGGTAATGGTCACTCCGGCCTTGAATGGGAGCGGAGATTTCAATATCGATATATGATAATTAAAGTTCATATCAAGATCTTGTGTACCTCCTACGGCCGCCTTATACCGGTCTATTTGTACAAGGAAAGGATATACGGTAACGTATCCGTCTTTTACCGTAATATTTACAGCAATGCTATCGAATACATTCTTTTCCTTATTCTTGAACATCAGCTTTTTGGAAATCTCGGTAAATGTTTCTCCATCCATCAGTACAAGACTATCTCCCTTGATATGAATAGCGGAACGGAGACTCGGAATCCTGACATTTAAGTTTGAATCGAGTACGGCTTCGGCCGCCGCATCAAAATCGACAACTCCCTTGAAGGAACGGAGCATCGGCACAATGGTATCCAAAGAAGGAACAAAATCGACCAGTTTGCTGACGTCCACATCGCGCAATTTAAAGTCGAATCCGGCATATCCTCTTTTCTTTTCTTTGGCACGATATACCAAGGTTGCATTCATCTGGGCATCCATCCCGCGCATGCTGACTTCCTTCAAATGAACGGCCTGGTTGCGGATATCAATATCGCCTTGTACATTTTCGAATACCATACTCTCATATTTTACTTTATCGAGTTTTACATCCAGTTCGAAATCGATATTTTCAGGAATCACAAACAACTGAATGCTGGAGTCTACCGTATCATTTTCTACCTGAAGCGTATCTTCCGGAAAATTTAACGAATTGATGAGCTGGTTACAATCCAGATTTCGTGATGCTATACTCAATTTGGCATGTATGGTTTTATTCTTTTTCAACGATTCATACAAATTGTATACAGCCCCACTTGCCGTCAGATTGGAACGTCCTATACGAACCTTAGCCTTACGCAACGTAATTGTTCTATCACCAAGCGTAACCGCAGTTTTACGTATCCGGATAGGCAAAGCAAACTCCGGTGTGGATACAGACAAACGGTTGAATCCGATAATTCCTTTCGGTGCCCAAAGTGAATCGCGGAGTTTCTCGGCTTTAATGGCAAATCCTGCCTTGTCCATTCCCATCTTCATGGCTCCCAAGCGGCAGAATAAAGTATCCGACTCCAAATTAAGTCCTATTTTAGGCATGGCCGGATTCAATTCTCCGGGCTGTAAGCGAAGAGTAGACTTTGCTTTACGGCAGAAAACCTTAATGGAATCTCCCATCACTGCTTTCAACTGGCTCATATCCAACTTACATTCCATATCCATAATGCGTGTGGTATCTTGCGGATTAGTCGATTTTACGGTGGCCGTCAGCTTTTTTAATTCAGAAGAAATATTGTTGGAATTCAAAACCATCTTTGTTACCTCGATACGTGCAGCCAGATTATCCTTTCCTATAAATGCAAGTTTTGCATCGCTGGTAAATTCAAAATTCCGGCTTGTATCACGCAAGGCAAGTCCCGTCATATTCAGTTTACCTCCAATCTTTATACGGCCCAAATCCTGACGAAGAATGGACGACAAACGACACTTCAGACGTAAGTCGGCATCGACTTTTCCTTCAATGGTAACTCCCTCCTGCAAAGGGAAAGTTTGAGCAAGGGCGGTCATATCGATGGTAGAACGGGTATTCAATGTAATATCCGGATCACCCAATAAATCCTGTATTTTTGCATCGGCAAGGATATCGGTGTGAGCTCCCTGAAAATGAAAAATCTTTAAATCGGCAAAAGAAGGAGTCTTTTTTGTCAAATCTACTGCCCCATAAAAATCAGCCGTCAGATTATCTATTCCATAGGGCAACTTGTCGTATTTAGCAGAAGCATCCTTTATCTGTGCCTTTATTGTAACCAAAGGAGTCTGCTCTTTTCCATAAAATCCTTTTATATCTCCTTCTAGCAAAACCTCTCCTTTCGCAGTCATTTCTTCCCGTTTCAAGACACTTTCCGGTATCATATCAAACACCGTCTTTAAAGAAGGAGCATGCAGGCCATAATGTACATTTACATCAATTGCCTTCTGAACCGTATCCCTTTTCAACGTACCCGATAAATCAAGTGCGACTCCATTTACGGTTAATCCTGCTTTTTTTACCGTCAAAGTACGGATGGCTCTATTCAATTCAAGATCTGCCTGAAGCTTAGTAGCGACTTTATTGACCAGTAACTGTCCGTCTTGCCAGAATAAGATATTGTCGTTGCTAAACTCCATGTCCAAAGCTGAATAACCTTTTTTTAAGGAAGCACTCAACTTGAGATTCGCATTGGTCAGACGAGTATAAACACGTGTATCACGGTCGTCAAAAATTACATTAGCTTGTTTCAGAGAAATACGTCTGATGTTAATTTCATCGGCTATCGGTCCGGACGATTTGGATAGTGTATCGGCAGATACTGTAGTAGTATCACTTTTCATAATGTCCCAATTCGCAATGCCATCTTTCCCTTTATAAGCATATATTGAAGCACCTTTCAAACCCAGATAATGAAGGTTTATCTTATTATCCAACAAATAATCAATCGGTTTTACTACCACTACACACTTGTCGAAGGTTATCAAAGAGTCTGTTTTTTGCCAAAGTGTATCTCGTATGCTCTTAGACACTAATGTCCCCTCCGTAAGCTTCAATCCGAAACGTGGAAAAGTCGAAAAAAACGTAAGTTCTACACTCTTCATCTCCAACTTGGCATTCAGAGTCTGATTGGCAGTACGCAATACGATTGGAGTCAGTTTTTCCGGAGTGAAAAACCAATTCACAGCTACCGTAATAAGTAGCACGATAACAAGCAGTAATGTTCCTAAGGAAATACTGGTTACCTTGACTATCTTTTTCATTCTTCTGTTCATATTCTTTACTTAAACGCTTATGCAAAGATAAAAAAAGGCGAGTGTAGAGGCAAACGGAAAACCAAGTTTTCAAATTTGACCTATACAAGCCGCCTCCTATCTTCTGAAAATATAGCGAAAGGCGAGTATAATATCAAGCCATAAACTTGCTTTTGAGCAAAGGAAATACTAAACTTCACCCTCTCTTATCTAAAGATAACAAAACAAAAAACATTTTTTATGAGTTAAATGTTTTACTTTGTAAATGAAACAATATAAACTTTATCTCACATGGACGAATTGACACTTACTACTCCTACCCTTCTGTTTTCGGCCGTATCATTAATTCTATTGGCCTATACAAACCGTTTCCTTTCTTATGCACAGTTGGTCAGGATTTTAAAAGAACAATATGTACAACAACATTCGGAGGTAACTGCTGCACAAATCGACAACTTACGTAAGCGCTTGTATCTGACAAGAGCCATGCAAGTTCTGGGCATATCCAGTTTGTTCTTTTGCGTGATATCCATGTTCCTTATTTATATTAATCTACACGAACTCTCTGTTTATATTTTCGGACTTGCCTTACTCCTGCTGATAGCATCTTTAGGTATATCTATATGGGAAATACACATATCTGTAAAAGCGTTGGAAATACATTTGAAAGATATGGAAAAATAATAATCAGAATCTATTTATACCTGTTTTTCAGAATAAATACACATAAATACATCTTTTTATTATATTTTTGTCTCAAAAGCAAATATTATTTAATAAACAATGATACAAATCATCCGATTGGACGGTTTAGATAAAAAACTCTATCCACTGATAGGACCACTTGTTATGAATCCTGAGGTGTTGCGCTTCAACAACAATTATCCATTTAAAACAGGGGAACAATACAAATGGTATATTGCGGTATCACAGAAGGAGGTTTTAGGATTTATTCCTGTAGAATATCGGAAACAGGAATGGATAATTAATAATTATTATGCCTGTCCGGACAAAGAAAATGAAATACTTTCAACACTAGTTAAAGCGGTAATCAAAGAATGGGAGCAGGAAAGTTCCATTTCTCTGTCTGCCGTAGTACAAACCAGACATTTGACAATGTTTACGGAAGAAGATTTTGAAATAACTAAAAATTGGAAAATCTATTGCAAAATGAAAAAACAAATATGATTACTCATGTAAACGACAAGAAAAATGTATACGAATTAGCTCAAGAACGTTTAGACATCATCTTCAAGGAGTTCGATAACATCTATATATCCTTCTCCGGAGGAAAAGACAGTGGGGTTTTACTGAATCTTTGCTTGGATTATATGCGAAAACATCAAATTAAGCGTAAGATAGGTCTTTTCCATATGGATTATGAGGTACAATATAAAATGACTATCGAATATATAGACCGCATCATTGAACAAAATAAAGATTTACTGGAGGTGTATCGTGTTTGTCTGCCTTTCCGGGTTGCGACTTGTACTTCCATGTATCAGTCATTTTGGAGACCTTGGGAAGCTGAGAAAAAAGAGTTGTGGGTACGCTCCATGCCCAAAGGAGCCATGACAATAAACGATTTTCCTGATTTTAATCCGCAATGGTGGGATTATGATTTCCAGCTATATTTTGCCCAATGGCTACATCGGAAAAAAGAAGCTACACGTACCTGTTGCCTTGTAGGTATACGAACGCAAGAAAGTTTCAACCGCTGGAGATGTATCTTTCAAAATCCGAAAACGATTTTGTATCATAAATACATCTGGACCTGTAAACTACAGAACGATGTATACAATGCTTATCCCATCTATGATTGGAAAACAACAGATATTTGGATAGCGAATGGAAAATTTAAATGGGATTACAATAATCTTTATAATCTGTATTACAAAGCCGGAGTAAGCTTGGAAAGACAACGTGTAGCCAGCCCTTTTATTGGTGAAGCGATTGAAAGCCTGGCTTTATATAAAGCCATTGATCCGGATACATGGGGAAAAATGATTGGCCGTATTAATGGGGTCAATTTCTCAAGTATTTATGGAAGCACACATGCTATGGCTCGACAAAAAATCAAACTTCCCGAAGGTTATACATGGAAAAAATTCATGTATTTCCTTCTTTCTACATTACCAGAAAAAACGAGAAACGGATATTTAAGAAGACTTGATGTAAGTATTAGGTTCTGGAGAACAAAGGGAGGATGCTTAGATGATGAAGTTATCAAGAAGCTGATTGATGCAAAAATCCCCATTGAAGTCGGAGATAAAAGTAATTATCGCACACATAAGCGCCCTGTACGTATGGAGTATCAAGATGATATTGACATACCGGAATTCAGAGAACTCCCATCTTATAAACGTATGTGTATCTGTATACTACGGAATGATCATGCATGTAAATATATGGGATTCTCACCCACGAAAGAAGAAATCAGCAGAAAAAACAGAATAATGGAAACATATAAAAATATATGGAGATAAAAGACGAATATAAGAGTCCGGTTTACAATGTACGAGCCATACCGGTAGAAAAAGTGGTTGCCAATGATTATAACCCTAATGTAGTGGCACCTCCAGAAATGAAATTACTGGAATTATCAATATGGGAAGATGGTTTTACAATGCCATGTGTTTGTTATTACGACAAAGAAAATGATAAATATATTTTAGTCGATGGATTTCACAGATATACGGTATTGAAGACCTCACAACGAATTTATGAAAGGGAAAGAGGATTATTGCCGGTCGTAGTTATCGAAAAAGATTTATCAAACCGCATGGGATCTACTATTCGTCACAATCGGGCACGAGGTACACATAATATTGAATTAATGTCGCATATTGTCGCAGAATTAGA